>PAVP01000025.1 GCA_002713975.1 Acidimicrobiaceae bacterium
CATGCCTTTGGGTGTTGTGTTAGCAGGCTTGTTAATGTTCGTAAATTTTGTGGACCCGACCCGAGATCCGAGAGTGTCCCAAAAAGTGGCTGTTCAACGACGAAATATTGAACTTGTTTTAGATGCAATGATTGTCTTATCTGCTATCTGGCTGGTCGGCTTAAACCCAGCGAGTAGCCTTTGGGTTTTGTTGCTTTTTCCGATTGCTCAATCTGTTCTTAGATATGAAGCGAAACAAATGGCCTTTTGTTTCGCTTCGCTGTTTGCAATCTATGTAGGTGGCGAAATATGGGCCGCGAGTCGTTATGAAGACATTCAGTTCGAACTCTTGACAACAGTTCAACAAGTGTCTGTGTTGCTTATAGTTGGGGGTGTCGCGGCCAATTACAGGCAACTGCACTCAGTGTTTTCGCTGATCCTGAACCGTGGCAACGTTGCAGAGGGCGAACAAGAACGGCGACGGGTCCCTGGAGATGGCTTTGCGGTGGTTTACATCGATATCGCCGTAGCTGACGGATTGCCAGCGCAAATAACGCCCGAATCCCTGCGTGAAGTTGTTGCGAAACGAATTAGCGGCGCAGTGCGATTGGAAGATCAAGTGTTGACGAGTGATGCTGATGCTTTCGTCGTATTGATTGAAGGTTTACATGAGCTGATGGACGCGACGGTTGTTGGTGAAAGGGTTCTGAAGCGATTAGAGAGTCCGGTGTCGGTTGGAGGAAGGTCAGTGGAAGTTGACCCGCGAGTTAGCGTTGCGTATAGCTCCAATCGTGTCGGCAACACCGATGAGCTAATCGAAGCAGCAGGCCGGAAGGCCTTTGGTGCTCGACGCAATAGTGAGGATCGTCTAGTGGTCCATGACACGAGTAAGCATCTGGAGTCAGCCGCCGGCTAAGACCCAAAGTTCCGGAAAGTAAAACTGTTCAGGGATTGCTGCGCACGTTACCCGTTAGTAACTTTCAGTCATGGACTTCAACCCCGAACTGAACGAAGATCAACTTCAAATCCAGCAGTGGGTGCACGACTTCGCCACAGATGTCGTTCGACCCGTGGCCGGTGAGTGGGATGAACGGGAAGAAACCCCGTGGCCCGTTATTAAAGAGGCAGCCGAGATTGGTCTGTACAGCTGGGAATTTATGGCAGAAGCCATGATGAATGACCCAACTGGCTTAACGATGCCCGTCGCGCTAGAAGAACTTTTTTGGGGAGATGCAGGAATTGGGCTGTCCATCATGGGCAGCGGTCTTGCTGCTGCAGGTATCGCAGCTTCAGGCACACCTGAGCAAGTAATGGAGTGGGTTCCGCAGTGTTACGGGACAAGTGACCAACTTATGCTTGGAGCTTTCGCGTCGTCGGAACCTGATGCAGGCTCTGATGTAGCGGCCATGCGTACCAAGGCTACATATGAAGAAGCGACAGATGAATGGGTACTCAATGGCACAAAAACCTGGATAACTAATGGGGGCATTGCCGATGTTCATGTCGTGGTGGCAGTAGTTGACCCTGATTTAGGTAGTCGTGGACATGCCAGTTTTGTTATCCCTCCCAACAGTCCGGGAATTTCTCAGGGACAAAAATTTCTGAAGCATGGCATACGCGCCAGCCACACAGCTGAGGTCGTTCTCTCAGATTGCCGGATTCCTGGAAGTTGTGTGCTTGGCGGCAAAGAAAAGCTTGATGAACGCCTCGCAAGAGTGAAAGAAGGTAAGTCAGGCAATGCCCAAGCTGCAATGCAAACATTTGAGTCAACTCGGCCCGCTGTAGGAGCCCAAGCGGTAGGTATCGCCCGTGCCGCATATGAATATGCACTTGAGTACGCGAAAGAACGCCATCAATTCGGGCGTCCGATTATCAAGAATCAGTCCATTGCATTCACTTTGGCTGACATGGCNATGGAAATAGANGCNGCNCGNGCNCTNGTNTGGNGNGGTGCNTGGCTNGGNAANCANCGCAAATACAANAANGCNGAAGGNTCNATGGCGAAACTNAANGCNGGTCGNGTNGCNGTNTGGNCNACNGANCGAGCNATNCAGATNTTGGGNGGNTACGGNTANGTNCGNGANTACCCCGTNGANCGNTGGCANCGAGANGCNAAGATTTATGACATTTTNGAAGGCACNGAACAAATNCANCAACTNGTGATTAGTCGAGCTATTTCGGGTNTGNGAATCGAATAAATCNANNNAANCCCNTTGAANNAGGTNTTTGGAGTGGGGTTGTACCAGNAAANNTNGCTAAANGAAAGCAAAAAATNGNNAANTNNTNNATATGCGCGACTGNCCCNNCTNGGTCCCCTANCATGGTCNNAGTGCCCAANGNCCNTCTGGTCATTGGNGCANNGCCAGTTCTGTAGACCATAAGGGGGTCCTGGCGAATATGATGTCAACGATTTTGACCATCATCATCATGGGCATGTTGCTTCAAGGTGTGATGGCAGTCATAGACAGCGTTCTCGACACCGTGAACGTGAACTCAATGTTGAAGTCGATTCCAGTAGTTGGATCGAACCTCAACCTCATCTGGGCTTATCTCTTCGTAGTGATCAGCAACGTCAACGATGGCGGCGGCGTGTTCGGCTANGGNGCAAGCACAGAAATCNTACAAATGGGTAGGTTCGGAGCTGATATTGCTACCGCAATCGCCATTATGGCATTCATCCCAATTCGGGATGCTGCGATTTCGGCGCTCGGTAAAGGNATCGGTGGCCGCTAGCTAGCCATTGCTAATCCATAGGACGCCATAGAGCGTCTTAGTGTTGAGGGCCGTCAAATTGGCGGCCCTCAGACATTTTTGTGGACTTGTTGCCGAAATCGGAGCCACCAGCTGCGCGCGAACCTTTGCATTGGGATGACGAGAGGTAATCGTGCGAAACTCTCTGTCGAGCGGATTCAGTTGATGTTGTAGTGCAGACCGGGGGGACAAGATGCGCGCAGGACTCGTAACAGGAAANGGCCAATTTGAGCTTGTAGAAAGAGAAGATCCCACGCCACAGGCCGACGAAGTCGTCGTCGCGATACAACGATGCGGCATTTGCGGAAGCGACGTTCACGCCTATGTCGAAGGTTGGAAATATTCGCCAAGCGTGTGCGGACATGAATGGGTCGGTGTTNTCGCAGCGTCGGGTCAAGGCGTGGTCAACGTTCAAGAGGGAGATCGTGTCACCGGAGCGTTAGCTCCTGGATGTGGACGGTGTTTGGAATGTCGNAACGATTTAAGTCAGTACTGTCGAACGGCATGGTCCGATTACGCGGGTCCAACNGGTCCGACCTCTGGAGGCTTCGCACCGTTTCTTGGGTTGAAGGCTGAGAGGGTTATAGCCATCCCCGATGGCATAGATACAGACGATGCCGCATTGATCGAGCCTGCTTCAGTGGCGTTTCACGCAGTGCGGAGAAGCCAACTTCAAGTCGGTGACGTTGTATGTGTCGTTGGTTGCGGTCCCATAGGACTCCTAACTGCTCAGGTAGCCAAAGCGGCCGGCGCAGCAGTGGTCATAGCTGTAGAACCAGATGAGAGCAGAAGAGCACTCGCTTTGGCCACCGGAAGCGATATTGCCGTAGCACCGGGAGATGAACTGCGAGGAGTGTTGGATGACTTAACCGAGGGCTTGCAAGCGGATATCGCGTTTGACTGCGCCGGAATTCCCCAGACCATGCAACAGTCAGTCGATATGGTTCGGCGCGGAGGATCCGTCTGCTTGGTAGGAGTGACGGGCCAACAAGCTCAGATCAGTCCTATTCGATGGATCAGCAAAGAGGTGACACTAAACACTTCAATGGTGTTCACCCTGGAAGAAATGAAAGCCACAGCGAACATGATCTTTGACGGACGTCTTTCCGTCGCACCCCTACGCGGTGACGTCGTTGATCTCGATTCGTTAGGGACAACAATCGACGATCTAGCTGAACGAAGGATCGATGCAGTAAAAATTCTGGTGGATCCAACTGCTGGCTAAACACAGGTAATTACGAACTAACTGTGACAATTCCTTCGCTTACCATCTTCGAAATCTTCGCTTCGTCGTAGCCAAGTTCTCTGAGTAACTCAATGCTGTGTTGACCCAGCCGTGGTGCGTGACGGTGAAGCCCAGTAGATGTTTCAGAATATATGACCGGATCTTTGACATACCTGTAGTCGCCTTCAGTGGGGTGGTTCATTACTTCCACCAAACCGACCTCTGATAAATGCGGGTCCTCGTGGAACTTTGCCAAATCCAGTACTGCAGCGGCTGGAATAGAGACCTCATCACAAAACTCCAACCACTGGCCCGTTGTCTTGAGTCGGGCTGCTTCTCCGATCAACTCATAAAGTTCTGACGTGTTTGTCACCCGGTCATTGTGCGTGGCAAACCGCTTGTCCGATGAAAGCTCTGGCTGCCCGATGAAACCAAAAAAGTCGTCAAAGTTCTTGTCGGTGTACGGCAATAGGCATATGAAACCATCAACTGTTTCGTACGGTTTGCGAGCCGGAGACAAGAGTCGTTCATAACCGAATGGGCCCTCGGGTGGTTCGAAAGCTGCACCCCGAAGGTGTTCGACCAAGTTGAAACTGACCATAGTTTCAAACATTGGCACTTCTATGCTTTGCCCAGACCCCGTTCGATGGCGATGAATCAGGGCCGCCATCACGGCTTGGACGATGTGTAGGCCCGTTACCTTGTCGGCGATGACCGCCGGAACATAGGTGGGGCGACCATTGGTTGCCGTGAATAGTCCAGCGAGTCCCGAAGCTGCCTGTATCGCATCGTCGTATGCAGCCTTGCTTCCGTAGGGACCGTCCGCAGCGAAGCCGTTAGCCCTGCAATAGATGAGAGATGGGTTTGCCGAGATCAGCGACTCTGCGTCTAGACCAAGACGTGTCAACGCTTCAGCTCGCATGTTCGTNACAAGAGCATCGGCGGTTTTCACNAAGTCCAGAATCACCNCNCGACCGCTGTCATTTTTCAGGTCAATGCTGAGTGANCGTTTGTTNCGCTGAAGGTTCAAACTAAAACCTGACATGCCNGNGTTTCTGCTNGGNAGCCCGTTCCTAGTTGANTCCCCGGTCGTNGGTTCNACCCGGATNACGTCAGCGCCGTGATCTCCCAACATTCGGGTAGCCATTGGACCCATTAAGACTGTNGTCAGGTCAATTACNCTGATCCCGTTTAAAGCGCCTTGTTCCATCTGTTGATCATGACAGGCGGGAGCGTGCGAGGATCAAATTTTTGTTACTGATGACCGCTCGCGCTTTCAACAAGACCTCGAATCCCCGTGAGGATGAGTCCCGCCAGCTGTTCCGCTAGATCTTCTGCTGATGGACGGTCAAGTTGAGTGAGCCAGTGTCGACACACACCCTCAGACATCGTGACAATAGCCCTAGCGTAAGTTTCGACTGTCGCGCTATCTAACCATTCGCTAAGTAGGTCGGCGATTGTTGCCGACATTCTGCTTTCGACCATTTGACTGCCGTTCGCTGTGTCGTCATCTCTTGGAGCAGATCGACCAAACAGCAATTGAAACTCACGTTGATTTTGTTCAACGAACGAGAAGTAAGCGCACAAGGCATCGACAGTGCTTTGATAATTACTGTTCGCGGCTTTAGCGGCGCGTACAACTTCATTTGCGAGTCGGTCTGCGACGTCTTCTATCAGCTCGAGGTACAGATCTCTTTTTGAAGTGAAGTGCTGGTACAGAACCGGCTTAGTAACACCAGCAGCTTTGGCGACGCCGTTCATTGACGTGCCGTGGTAGCCGTTAGCGGCGAAGACCGTCATGGCGACATCGAGTAATTGCTCTCTTCGTTCTGATGCGGGGAGACGAGTCGACATGATTGAGATTCTTTGGGGCTAGAGGGGTAAGCCGTGAAGGATACGAATACTCGCAGATTTCGACCACAAGCCGCTAATTACGCAACGACTAGTGACCATGTGGGAGCCCTTGATCCTCACGGTCTGCGGCGTTTGCGGCGTATCCAAAAATTATGGCTGGAGCCAGAAGCAATGAGCCGACAATGAGGAGAGCGACCGTAATCGAAATTGATAGGGATGAACCCCCTAGGTAGTAGTTGAGTACAAAAAGAACTAGCGCCCCCCCAAAACAGCTGTACCCCAATCGTTTCCCCAAGTTTGCAGCAGTTCGTATTCGTTCTCGAGACCGAAGAACCGGGTCTTCGGACTCCCTTTCCGTCACGTGTCCTCTTCGTCGGGAACGATAGGGGCTGAGCCCTCTAGCGTTGTGAGACCAGGTTGACCTTTAGGAGGTTCAATCGGTTCGTTGATCGAAGCAAAATCATTTGGAGTCGATGCGGTCCATGTCGACTGATCTGGTTCGTAACCTTCAAACGGGTCTGGTTGNGTTGGATCGCGGTACTGATCATATTCGACTGCTTCGTCGTAGTAACTCGCAGTTTCTCGAAGAGGAAAGAAGATCCGAAAGCCAAGGTTTGCTAGCCCACAAGCGATGATCAAATCCCCAAACGAAAAGACCTCGTTGAGCCACCGGACGGGCACAACAGCACCCAAGAACCAGAGAGTTTCCTCGCCTGTCTCAAACGCCCGAGCCGCCCCCAACTGGACAAGATCAATTGAGCCGCGATCAGTAATACCGGCGTTCACCACAGCGTCAACGGTTACTGGGACATATCCGTTCAGAACCAGCGGGATTAGGTTTAAGGTCGCGCCGACCAATATCACAGAAGCGCCCGTGAGATGGAGATTCATAGCGCAGGTAATAGCGACCAAGACCAGAGAGATACCGGCTAATAATGACGGGTAAGGCACACCGAGACCTGAGCCGACTAAAGCTTGAAGGGCGACGCCGACAGCGGGAATTGGCCAAAACACCACCCGGGTAGCTGCGAAATAGTCGGTTGATCCTCGAATAAAAAGCCCAGCTGCGCCGCCGACTATCAAAGCCAAAGGAATCAGATACATCGGTCACGATGGTAGTGGGCCTAACAAGTTCCTCTGAGCCGATTTCGAATGTTGCTGTTTGTTGATCAAGCATTGAATCGATATGAGAGCTAGGTTGACCGACGCTGAACCGGGTTGCGATAGAAGGAGAAGCTCCATGGAGGTCCGAGCAGAATTGACTGCCACAGTCTGGAAAGTGGTAACCGAAGAAGGGGCAACAGTCGCCGAGGGCGATGAATTAGTGATTCTTGAATCAATGAAGATGGAGATTCCTGTAGTGGCTACTGTCGCTGGAACCGTTAAAGAAATGCGAGTTAGCGAAGAAGACCGAATCAGCGAAGGTGATGTAGTAGCTGTTATAGAGCCCNCCTNANANGGCCGCACCTCCTTGANGCTTCGTTNCTGCTGAGNTNCGGGTGGTCTCTGGACGGTGGCGTCGTAACATCGTGAGGAATGTCTGCAGTCGTTGAGTTCGAAGAGGTCGTTGCCGTAGCAGGCTCGTTCCCGGTGTTAACCGGTATAGACCTTCGTGTCGATCAAGGCGAGGTGGTCCTTCTTCGAGGCGAAAATGGGGCAGGCAAAACCAGTTTCCTGCGAGCGTGCGCTGGTCTGATCTCGGTCAGTTCAGGTGGCGCCCATGTTTTGGGATTCGACATGCGAGTTGACCGAAGGGCACCACGACGTTACATAGGGCTCCTCGGCCACGAAAACAATCTTTATCGAGACTTATGGGTGCGAGAACATGTCGAATTCAGAGCAAGCGCCGTTGGTGCCACAGAAAGCGACACCGATGCTGCTCTTCTAAGAGTTGGCGTTTCCAAAAAGCTCTGGACTGTGCCCATTGGTTCTCTATCTGCTGGCCAGAGACGAAAAGTTGCTATCGCTTCGTTAGTTGTAGGGCGCCCACGGCTCTGGCTACTAGATGAACCCCACGCCTCACTCGACAGCGAAAGCCGGGAGAACCTCGACCTCATCTTGGCTGAGGCATCCCAATTAGGGGCAACGATAATTTTTGCCAGTCACGAAAGCCCCGTCAGTAACGAAATAGCTTCGCGAGTCATCACCATGGGTGGAGGACGTGTACTGGAGGACTCCGGTGCTAGCTGAAACTCTGTTAGTAGCTCGAAAAGACCTGCGCGTTGAATGGCGAGCCAAGATTGCTCTCGGGCAAGTAGCCCCGCTGGCTTTGCTGATCTTGGTTGTCTTGGCTTTCGCACTTGATGCAAATTCGTCGTTGTTGGAATTAGGCGCAGGAGGCCTTTACTGGGTAGCGGTGCTGTATGGCGGAACTTTGCTTATCCAAAGATCATTTGACGTTGAAACGGATGACGGGAATATGGACGCCTTGCGAATGTCTGCAATTGGGGCGTCATCTTTGTTTCTTGGAAAGTCGTTGGCACTGTTTGTTCAGATTGGGCTCTTGGAATTAGTGCTGGGGTCAGGGATTGCTGTTTTATACAACGTTCGAGTNGCCGACTGGGGGCTGCTNTTNGTTGCTGCTGCANCTGGGACGGTAGCTTTTTCTGTGTGTGGAGTTCTTTGGGGAGCGATGTCTGCAGGCCTGCGAGTCCGAGCTACCCTTCTTCCGCTGCTCTTGGTTCCTGTTTTGGTACCGATCCTNTTAGCAGGGTCACGAGCTTTTGAAACAGCACTTGGAGTGCGCGCTGATGCTGGTTGGACCTGGGCCAGCCTGATGCTTGTAATTGCNGCGGTACANACCGCTATTGGCTTTGGAGCTTTTGGATTCTTGTTGGAGGAGGGTTGATGACGTCNGTAACACATAGCAANGCAAAGATGACNGCCACGGCNACAACCCGCGTGCTNGGAGTCNTGGCTATCGCAGCAACAGCGCTGATGNCNGTCCTCGGGNTNTTAATTTCTCCNGCGGACGTAATCCAGGGAGAAGCGGTGCGCATGCTCTACATACATGTGCCTTCTATATGGATCGCGTACGGAGCGTTTGTTNTGACTTCGGTCTCCAGCATTNTGTTTNTGCGNGGGAGGAAACGCAGAGAAGATNGCGGCCGNCATTACGANCGACTAGCGGGTTCCGCNGCTGAAGTTGGTGTCGTTTTCACCGGGATCACGCTTGTCACAGGAATGCTNTGGGGGAAAGTCACCTGGGGAACATATTGGCAGTGGGATGCGCGNCTTACGACCACAGTTCTACTGTTCGTCACGTATCTNGGGTACCTNGCGCTGAGACGNTTGCCAGCTGANCCGATAGTTCGGAGCNGACGGGCAGCAGTCATGGCGCTCATCTCNTTTATCAANGTGCCGATTGTTCATTACTCCGTTGACTGGTGGCGGACTCTTCACCAAAAGGCAAGTCTTAGCGTNGGGCGNAGACCCGAAATAACTGGNGANATGTATTGGACGTTGCTCTACTCCNCATTGGCGGTGACCATCGTGGCNGCATGGCTAATCATTCACCGTTATCGAGTCATACGGCTGGAAGAATTACGTGACGAAGAGGCCCTCGCGGCGCTGATCTCTTCTCGTCTCGGCAAAGATGATGGGAGCAACTGACGATGGGTAATGATCATGAGTGAAGTCGCAACAGTTGTAACTGGCTGGGGAATCACCATCTTTGTTATTGCTACCTATTCGATCTGGGTTGTGTCACGCGGCAAGGCCATTGGTCAGGAGCTTGGAATCGGTGAGATGGAGCAGGTTGACCCTAGAAAAGACGCTGGCGCGACAACGGATCTTTAATAATGGACTTAACCCCACGACATGAGGTTGAAGCCCCAGACGAAATGCGTCAGAAGATGCACCGTCGACGCCGGCGGACGGTTCTGGTAGTAGCTCTAGTGTTGATTGCTGCTATGGCCTTCATCACAGCGCAGGGGCTCCGAAACGCCACCTTGTTTTTTCGAAACGCCGATGAAGCAGTGGAACAGCGTGTCGAGCTAGGGGACCGTCGCTTCCGAATACAGGGGCGAGTTATCCCTTCGACCGTGAAAAGTGAATCCGGAATAACTACTTTCGAAATCGTTCATGACTGTGTGGTCGTGTCTATATGGCATTCATCTGACCCTCCCGAACTATTCAAGTCGCCCTGGATTCCAGTAGTACTGGAAGGAAGTTGGGTGATTGGCGAAATCAGAAATGTAGCTGGCNGCGATACCCACTACTTCGCTAGTGATCGCATGCTTGTNAAACACACCAACGAGTACGCCTCAGCNAATGAGCAGCGGTTAACGGATAAACCTCCCGAAGGTTTGCTTGATCAATGCTTGTTCGAGGTACCGGCAGCTACGTCGTGATAGCGCTTCTCGGTACTTTTGGAGTTGCTGTTGGCTTCGTTGGAGCAATAGGTGGAGTGATGACGTTGGTTTCAGCCCTAGCGTCCAAACGCGAAGAACATCACCGACGCGCAATCACATGGGTCTTCGTCATGGCAAGTGGCTGCGTGTTAGCGGTGACTGCGATGGAAATAGGGCTGCTACGAGATGACTTCTCAATGCAGTATGTGGCAGCAAATTCGACCCGAGCGACACCGCTGCTCTACAAAATTGCGACCTTGTGGGGAGCCCTTGAAGGTTCGTTGTTGTTGTGGGCATTTGTGCTCTCNGTATATGTGACCGCTGTTGCTATTAGTTTCCGACGACGAATCGAAGATCGCCTTGTTGCGTGGGCATTACTCACAATGCTTTTGGTTTGTGTTTTTTTCTTCGGGCTTTTGGTCGGCCCGGCAGACCCATTCGGCACATTGTCCATAGCTCCGATTGATGGCGACGGTTTGAATCCNCTGTTGAGAAACCACCCACTCATGGCTATCCATCCAGTGATGCTGTACTTGGGTTATGTCGGTTTTACAGTGCCGTTCGGGTTTGCGGTAGCCGCCCTTGTTACCGGTCGACTTGGTGAAGGTTGGTTGGTACTGACTCGTATCTGGACCCTTATTGCTTGGGTGAGTTTGACAGTCGGGATACTTCTCGGAGCGTGGTGGTCATATGAAGTATTGGGATGGGGTGGATATTGGGCTTGGGACCCGGTAGAGAACGCCTCGTTCCTCCCGTGGTTGACTGGAACGGCGTTCGTTCACTCTGTAATTGTCCAAGAGCGTCGAGGCATGTTGCGGGTGTGGAATCTGTCCCTCCTGTTAGTGACCTTCGCGTTAACGATCTTCGGCACCTTCTTAACCCGCTCTGGGGTGATCGACTCTGTCCACGAATTCAGCGCGTCGAGCCTGGGGCCGTTACTTCTGGCCTTCTTCGCACTGATCTTGGTCGTTTCGGTAGCACTCGTCGGTTGGCGGGGAGACCAACTTCGTTCACCGGGTTCGATAGATTCGCCGCTGTCGCGTGAAGGGGCGTTTCTTGCCAATAACCTTTTGTTCACGCTGTTCGCGTTCATTGTCTTATTAGGAACGGTGTTCCCACTCATCGTTGAAGCCATCAACGGTGATCAGTTAGCGGTAGGACGTCCATATTTTGATCGGATGCTGCTCCCCATCGGCGTCGCGCTGCTATTGGTGATGGGGGTAGCACCAACACTTACTTGGCGGTCCACGGCCGGATCGGTTGTGGGAACCCGAGCGCTAGTGCCTGCTGCTGTGGGAGCNGCGACGATGGTTNTAGCGTTGCTGTTTGGCGCTGAAGGTTTAGGTCCCGTCCTAGGTTTAGGTCTAGGTGGCTTCGTGATTGGCTCTTCGGCGCGTCATCTTGTTCTTGCTGTTGTTCGAAATGGATGGAGCGGTGTTACGGGGCGCTCTGGTGGAGGGATGGTCGCCCANATCGGAGTTAGCTTGCTCGCTTTTGGGTTTATAGCAAGTACTTCATTCAGCGAAGAGGGCGAGTTTCAGCTGCGCCCGGGGGACCGAGGATCGGTCGCTGGTCACCAAATAATGTTTGTCGACATAGTTGANGAAATGGATGGACCCAACCGAGTTGTTCGAGCACGAATCGATGTTGAAGGGAGAGGTATTTATTCACCANCAATCACCCAATACCCCACCTTTGGCAGACCGATTGCTACTCCATCTGTCGCCACGAGNTTCATTGACGACGTGTATTTGAGTCTGGTTGCTATCCCCGAAGAGGACAGTGACATGGTGGTGATACGGGTCCTCGTGGAACCACTNGTGGCATGGATNTGGGTTGGAGGTCTNGTGATNGCGGGNGGCACCCTNTTAGCNATCNTGCCAGGGAGGCGNCACGCTCGAGNCGATTTNGAAGAGGTTGGCTTGTGACGGCCCGAAATGTNGGGACTGTGCGCTTNGTAAGCGCNNCCGTGGGACTCNTCCTTTTCGGGTTTGTTGTGGTGCTGGCTACCAGAGAAAGCGGCACAGGGACAGCGTCGAGAAGTCCACTGATCGGACAACTTGTGCCAGCCGTGGCAGGGGTAGGTCTCAACGAAGCAACTTTCGATGTGGATGATTTCTCTGACAGGTGGGTGCTAATAAATTTTTTCGCCTCTTGGTGCGTGCCCTGCGAAAGAGAACACCCTGAACTAGATGATTGGAGCCGGCGTCACAAAAAAGATGGAGTTGTAGTCAGCATCCCGTTCGGAGACACAGAAGAAGATGCGAGAGCTTTTTTTGCAGAACACGGAGGTGATTGGCCCGTATTAATGGACGGTGACGCAGCTTGGGCGGTCGCCTTTGGTGTTTTGCGACCCCCAGAGTCCTTCTTGGTTGGTCCCGGCGGTATCGTCGTCGCAAAGTGGCAGGGGCAGATAACAGCTGATGAGGTGGACCGAGTTGTGAATGATCTCGAACNNAAAGCCGTTGACCGATGAAGCAGCGACACTGGATCTCATGGTTTTGTGTCGCACTCGTGNCGTCGCTGGCNNTGGTAGCNGCGTCGATAGCNGATGACCCTCCCGCTACCGANGGNGAACGCGCCTACGAGATAAAAGCAACNACGTTATGCCCGGTNTGTGACGGCCAAAANGTTCTGGAATCGAATGCTCCAGTTGCNGCGGCNATACGCGCCCAAGTTGATGAACTTGTGTCTGAGGGGCGTTCTGANGAAGAAATCCGAGGNTGGATGGCTCGCCAATATGGAAAGGACGTGAATGCCAATCCTCCGCGAACNGGGATNGCGTCNCTGGTATGGATAGCGCCNGTTTTCGTAGCNGTNGCTTCGGCAGCCTTCTTAGTTTTCGCTTTCAGGAAATGGCGAGTNGGNAGGGGAGCTCAACTATCNGATGACGACCTCAAAATAGTGTCNTCNCTTCGGGAGCCAACTTGAAGGAGTGGAAACNNTCNTCCTCNGGGAGNGTGAAGTTGACCGAAGAACAAGAGTTTCTTTTGCGGTCATTNGATGATTTAGAAAAAGAACACTCGAATGGTGATTTAAGCGACAACGAATATGAAACGCTGCAAAATGACTACACACACCGCCTTGCTAGNGTTACCCGCCACCTCGCAGGAGCTGCAACCCCTGCACCNTCACNGAATTCGAAACGTTACCTCTGGTGGNTAGCAGNGATTGCCNTTGCAGGNATCGCCGCAGGNTATGCAGTAGCTCAGTCCTCAGGATTACGTGCCCCGGGTGAACCNCTTTCNGGAGAGATTGATCGCTCACCACGGAACCGGTTAGCGAGCGCTCAAAGTCTCTTCTTNGCCAACGATCTAGAAGGCGCTAGGGGAGTTNTTGAAGAAGTGTTGCGCGNCGCTCCCGAAATGACNGAGGCGTTGGTGTTGTCNGCGCAGATTCATGAACGAACGGCTAACCCACTCGCAGCTGTCCNACAACTNGACCAAGTTTTGGAACGTGAGCCNAAAAATATNGATGCGTTGACTTTNCGCGGATGGATTCTTGTGCGCATAGACGAACCAGATGTTCAAGTAGAAGGCATACGAAGCCTTGACGAGGCAATTTCTTTGCAGCCGGCCGCATATGATCCGTATATTTTTCGNGGGTTCGTGGCGAGAGAACTACAAAANGACCTCATTCTTTCNATCNAGATGTACGAGATGGCNCTTGAACGCGACCCACCCGATGCAATGCGGGCCGAACTCACCAGAATCATTGAAGAAATGAGTTCGGAGTTACAGCCAACCACTGAATAGAACTCAAGTTAAGAGGGTTTGACTCGGTTTGAATCGAGCNGAAAACGACAAAGGCGACGTTAGGTCGGTAGCGAACACGACGATCCGAAAAGCTCGGCCTGAAACTAGAAACAAAGAAATTGTGATCTTCCCGAACACAAACTCTCGTGGTTCTAAGATTCTGTTATGTCGAGGATCTCTAATTCGGGGTTGATGGGTCCACGNGCAACGCTGATAGGTGCNTTGTTTGTGGTGCTTGTCGTTGTCGTAGCGTTAATTAGATAGGCAGGGAAGAACACTGACATGGTGAATGCCGAGGTACTTGAGCTNTACANGGCTGTGAGTAAGCGGACTATTGATCTGGTGNGAANTGACCAANNCGCTAGTTTGCCGAGTTGTCCNCTGTGGTCANCCATGGATCTTTTGCGTCACGTAACAGCAGTCTGTCAAGACTGGGTCGCCCACCGACTTGACGGTTACGGNACTGAGCAATGGACCAGCGANGGCGTNAACCGGCTCTCAAAACTNNATTTCGATGAAGTTTCTTATGCTTGGACCACCGCAATAGACCAGATGGTTTCGCTAAGTGACGAGCCAGGTATGGGTGACCCGGTTCGATACGCCTTTGGCGATGCTGCTGCTCATGAGGCGGATCTCCGTGCTGTTCTTGCGCCAGGTACAACGCTGCCACCCGAGGCACTCACTCTCGCGACGAAAAGCAGTTTTGTTGTCTGGCGTCAGCATCTCACAGCATGCGGCGCTCCCGACCTGGCGATTGAACTAGAGCAGGGACCTACGCTTAATGTAGGTAACGGACAAGAGGTTGTTCTTCACATATCCGAGCATGAGTTGTTTCGGATGTTGAATGGTCGACGAAGTATCAGTCAAATTGAAGAGTATGAGTGGTCCGCCAACCCGGAACCTTATATTCACATTGGATTAGGTGGCCCTGTCACCGGAGGGGCTGAAGGGCGCGAAACGTGGGCTCGCGAACCTTTGGTTGAACCTGCGATTAGCTAAGTAGCTGTTAAAAGACCTAGACCAAGGTTGTGCAAGCTGAGTGGCCCATGGGTAGAGAGCCAGCTAACTGCGGGGCTGTCTCTCCGTGTAGACCAGCCAGCATTCCCCTCACCAGTCCTCGATCTATAGCGCAGAGCACTGGGTGGTCTATCGCCGCCTGCCCAAATGGACAGTGCTCTGACACGATTCGGAGCTGACCAGCCGAACCCTCACTACGAGCTTCGAAGCCATGCGAGGTAAGAGTTTCAGCAACCGTTGCCACCGCAGATTGCAAAGAACGGTGAGCCTCNCCNGGAGCCATTTCCGCTGCTANATGAAGCCCATACTCGTGGCCTACTTCTTCAGCGAGTTTTTCAGCTTCATCGTTGGGAAGNAGCGCAAGTGCCCTGCCNAGCAATGTTCCCANTAGATCATCGTGACGTGCCGGGAACTCGAATGCGATCTCAGACTTAGCCGAACGATAACGCTTAGATGGACGACCGGCCTTTGATGCTCGGTGTATATCCACTACAGCGTGACCCGCCGCCGCCAACTTATCCAAGTGATGCCGCGCCACGTTGTTGTGAAGCCCCACGGCTTTGGCGACTTCNGAAGCGGTTAAACCTGCTTCGGAGTCCCTGATATGCCAATAAATTTCCCGACGTGTGGGGTCGCCGAACGAGGCCGTTATCGATTCGACAGCGGCGGAGAAAATTTCAGGCGTGAGTGATTGCCCGTCCACACCACTAGATTCTACCTAGGCTTCGGCCGTAAGCCCGTAATCGTCGTTTAATNGGAGTAGGCCTCCGATAATGACTATTTCCGATACTGANCTCGCAGAAATAGTTGGANGGGTAGTNGATCCTGAACTTCGNCGGGATCTTCACACNATGGGAATGCTNCGAGGNGCGTCTTTAGCGGGNGGCAACGCCCATGTCCTNGTAGCNCTGCCCGCTGATGATTGGCCNGCGCGNNGCGAANTGGTCCACCTTGTTGAAGANGCCGTTACTGANCAAAACCAGATTGAANCGGTNTCGGTCGAATTTGTGGTTATGGATGAGGCCGAACAAGCTGCGGTCNGAGATCAACTCATCGGGGACCCATCCTCAACAGGAGGAACCCAAGAGGCACATGGCCATGCCGAAGGCAGGGCTGTGCCNTTCGCTGAACCGGGAAATCCCACNCGAGTCTTGTTGATAGCAAGNGGGAAAGGNGGGGTCGGNAAGTCAAGCGTCACNGCTAATTTAGCCATCGCTCTGGCACAGCGTGACCTTCGGACTGCAGTCNTCGACGCAGATGTATGGGGTTTTTCCATTCCTCGAATGCTGGGAGTAGANCGCCCACCAACCGTGATTGATCAGATGGTAATTCCGGTTGAGGCCAACGGAGTGCGGTGCATATCNATGGGATTTTTTGCNCGCGAAGACCAGCCNGTCATTTGGCGAGGACCAATGTTGCACAAGGCTTTGGAACAGTTCTTGACCGACGTGCATTGGGACGACCCGGATTACCTGCTGATAGACCTGCCACCGGGTACCGGCGATATCTCCCTGTCTATTGCTCAGTTTTTACCCAAGGCTGAACTCATTGTGGTGACGACACCACAACCAGCGGCACAAAAAGTGGCCCAGCGAGCAGCGTATATGGCTGAAAAAGTTAACCTCCAAATCCGTGCCGTTGTTGAAAACATGAGTTGGTTCAGAGGCGAAGACGACAAGCGCTATGACATTTTCGGTAGCGGTGGCGGCGAAGCTCTTGCCAACGAACTAGATGTTCCCCTGCTCGGACAGGTCCCTCTGGTAACCGAACTTCGAGAAGGTGGCGATGTCGGCCGCCCGATTGTGGTCAGTAATCCCGAGAGCGAAGCGGCGAGCATATTTAGAGAGATGGCTCGNCTCTTAACCGAAGAATATTTGCCGACACGCAGATATAACGAGGGTCTGAAGCTCGTTTGAGCCAAAATGGTGATGTGTCAGCGCTGAAGAATTTACGATTCGATAATCGTTTCACAGGATCACTGCCATCCGATGAGGTCGAAGGAAGTGGTTCTCGCCAAGTTGTCGGCGCTTGTTACAGCAGGGTCAAGCCAGCAGTTGTGCAAGATCCGAAACTGATCGCATTGAGCGTGGAGACATCAGAGCTGCTCGGAATAGCCCCTAACGAAATCAGGCAACAAGAGTTTGTTGAGGTCTTAGCGGGCAACTACCCACTTGCGGGAATGGATACACACGCAGCGTGTTATGGCGGTCATCAGTTCGGTCACTGGGCCGGCCAACTTGGGGATGGCCGAGCAATAGCATTAGGGGAGGTTCTTGACGTTGACGGTCGCCACCAGATGCTTCAACTGAAGGGCGCCGGCCCAACCCCGTACTCGCGATCTGCGGACGGATTGGCAGTTCTGCGTTCATCGATCCGAGAGTTTCTATGCAGTGAAGCTATGCATCACCTAGGCGTCCCAACCACCAGAGCCTTGTCGTTGGTCACAACAGGTGAAGAAGTCATCCGAGACATTTTGTACAACGGCAATCCGCGACCNGAGCCTGGAGCAATTGTTTGTCGAGTGGCCCCCTCATTTTTGCGCTTCGGAAATTTCGAACTTTTCGCCGCCCGAGGGGACCACGAAACCTTGAANCAACTGGCTGATTTCACAGTGGCGACTGANTTCCCCGAAATCGAAAATGACGACCCAGATCGTTANGTCNCACTCCTAAAACAAGTTGCGGAACGNACAGCCGACATGATNGTNGAATGGTTGCGNGTCGGCTTNGTCCATGGGGTTATGAANACTGACAACATGTCTATTTTAGGTCTCACNATCGACTACGGCCCGTANGGGTGGTTGGACAAT
Organism: Acidimicrobiaceae bacterium; assembly: GCA_002713975.1. Taxonomy (GTDB): domain Bacteria; phylum Actinomycetota; class Acidimicrobiia; order Acidimicrobiales; family Poriferisodalaceae; genus MedAcidi-G3. The sequence goes on from PAVP01000025.1 coordinate 17,743, forward strand.
TACGATCCCGACTGGACGCCAAATACGACTGATGCCCAAAACCGCCGCTACCGTTTCGGAAACCAACCGGCGATCGCTCAATGGAACCTCGTCCAATTAGCAAACGCTCTATTCCCATTAGTTGAGAAGGTCGAACCCCTTCAAGAGGCGTTAGGCCACTACGTCCCAAGATTCGAAAATGGATGGTCACAAATGATGGCCAAAAAGCTGGGTTTACCTTCCTTGGACAGCCCGAGAGATAAGACTATGGCGGACGACGCGCTTGCAGTTCTACAAACCGGTGAAACTGATATGACCCTATTTTGGCGAGAGCTCAGCAGCATTAACTGCGATGAATCAATCGAAAAGTCGCTGAGAGTTGAACCATTGATGAAAGCGGTATACGGGCGCGACGGTCTAACTGCAGACCAGAAAGCGCTTTTTACTGATTTTGCTGAAAATTGGGCTGCCCGGCAACGGGAACTAGGGACCGATGATGAACAGCGGAGCATCTCGATGAACGCCGTTAATCCAAGATATGTGCTTCGAAACTATATGGCTCAACTTGCTATCGAGCGGGCTGAGCAGGGTGATGTAGCGCTGGTTGAGGAGCTGATGGATCTTTTGCGATTCCCCTATACCGAGCAAGCAAGTAAAGATCACTATTACGCGCTACGACCAGATTGGGCACGCACTAAAGTCGGCTGCTCGCAGTTATCTTGCTCTTCTTGAATGTGGGATCTTCCGTGGTAGAGATCGAACCGCGGCATACGCTGTTTAGCTAGCTGCAGCGATAGTGAATAAAAGTTTAGAGTCGCAGAACTATAAGAAAAGGTTGTTCCGTGGAAATCAGAATCGGCATGATGAACGTGGCACGAGAGTTGACCTTCGAAGTGAATGACGACGAAGCAGATCAGCTTAAATCCGATTTGGAATCAGCCTCCGCAGCAGGAGACGCCATGCTCTGGGTAACTGATCGCGATGGTCGTAATGTAGGCCTATCGGTAGGACAACTGGCATATGTCGAATTCGGAGTACCCGGAGATAGACGTATCGGATTCGCGACCGACTGACAGTGATGATGTTCAGTTCGATGGACTATTTGGCGCGTGACTCGTTGCNGACNCNTCGCTCACGGCTGTAATTTCGGTAGGTATGGCAACCCTGGCCGAACTCACTCGCTTAGATAGCGGCCTGTCAAAAGATCAATTACGACATCTACAACGACTTATCGCGTGGTGGGGGATGCTCGCAGATCTGTCGTTTNCNGANTTGTTGTTGTTCGTTCCGACCGATANCGANGGTGGCGAGTTTGCTATCGCATCTCAGATTCGCCCAACTACCGGCCAAACCTTGTACNGGGANGATCATGTNGGGCTCCGNGTCACAGATGTNGAGAGACCNTTGGTGGCTCGCGCCTANAAATTTCAACAGGTCGTAGANGGAGAAGTNCCGATCAAGCCNACGAATCGACTCNCGAGCGTGACTTGTATCCCGATCACCTGCGANCAAAGGGTNATTGGTGTCCTCAGCCGAGAGCTGATTCCTAATTTCGCNGAGCGTCGTGACCCAGGAGANCTNGAACGAACATACCTNGAGGCATTTCATCGGCTGGCAAAGATGATNGCGGCGGGTGCCTTCCCGTTCGCTGACAATGANNTNGACATGGATGAGATCCCACGAGTAGGTGACGGNTTGCTCGTTGTAGANCCTGAGGCNAGGATCCAGTACGCGTCNCCCAACGCTCTCAGCACNCTGCACCGTGTAGGNGTGCTTGGGAACGTNGCTGGACGCCGACTTGAAGACCTNGGTATCAAACATCCAGTGATTGGCCACNACNNNGGNCCCTTGAGAGCCGTCGTAGCTGAAATCGAACGAAACGACACNGCTATTCAACTATTAGGCGTACCTCTNGTCGAAAAGGGCCTTTCTCGTGGGGCAGTCGTGNTACTCAGAGACATAACCGAACTNCGCCTGAGAGACCGACTACTCGTTTCCAAGGACGCGACAATTCGNGAGATTCANCATCGTGTGAAGAACAANCTGCAGACTATTTCNTCCCTGTTNCGCCTNCAGGGGCGACGCCTTGAATCTGATGAGGCGAAAATGGCAATTGANGAATCGGTGCGTCGAATTCGGGCCATAGCGCTTGTGCATGAGACACTNGCCAATGAAACAGCGGATGATGTCAGCTTGGCGGATGTTGCCAACATGTTGGCTCGAACTGCCCAGGACAGCTTCACCTCNCCNGACCGTCCAATCCATTTCGAAGTGATNGGAGACGCTGGGCTAATNCCATCAGACATAGTNACGCCACTNGCGGTTGTCCTGAACGAATTGCTNCANAACACAGTCGACCACGCCTTTCCCGCTTCAGCGNCTNCCACCGAAGACAAGGTGGGGCTCGTNGAAATCTTTCTTGACCGGANCGATNAACGGATAAGGATGGCGGTNAGAGACAATGGNGTAGGGGTCCCGNATGACTTTGATAGCGANACTCAGCAAGGNNTAGGAATCTCAATNATCAGGGCANTAGCAACCAGCGANCTTGGTGGNGCTATNGANGTTCGACGANGGAANGACTCGACGGGTTCAGAAGCGNTGGTAGAAGTNCCGTTGCCNAGTAATTNACTCAACAAGCNCAAACNGNGANCTGCANTGGTCTANAAACTCAACCNAACTCGCGACGTGCCCTATTGCGTTCACGNCGAAGCTGTCGACGTTCCTCTTCTGAGGCTCCGCCCCACACTCCCGAGTCTTGATTAGTTTTCAACGCGAATTCAAGACAGAGGTCTTTCACTGAACAGTCCCCACACACTGCCTTGGCAGCCGCTATTTGGTTTAGCGCGCGCCCCGTGGAACCAATTGGGAAAAAAATGGTGGGGTCGGCTTCACGACAACTAGCAGTGTTTCTCCACAGGCCGCTCTCCAGCAGCATGGATCCTCGAGCGCTCACGTCGTCATTTCCTCCAGGTGCTACTCACGAAAGGGGGTTCGCGAGTTTTTAAACTACCGCTGACTCTACAAATATCAGCGGCGAGAAACTGCTTGAACGCCAAGTGAATAAGCCCAAGGACTTGTTCGACCGGGTTGGCGTGCTAACAGCGATACGACAGGTTACGGTCGGTCACATGTCCGAGCAAGAGATTCTTTTCATTTGCTCTGCCCCATTTAGTAACCGGCGTGACCGGGACTGAGAAATGGCGCTCCGTCCAGACGTCTACGCGCATCGAGGAGCATCTCGGCAGGGTAGAGAAAACACAATTCAGGCCTTTGAACTGGCAGCAGAAATGGGAGTCGATGGAGTTGAGCTTGATGTATGGAGGAGTGGCGACGGGCAGCTCGTGGTTCACCACGACCCGGATGTCAACGGACTTCTGATAGGAGGAGCAACCGCCAGCAGGTTACCGGACTACGTTCCCACTCTTTCAACTGCCCTAGACGTGTGCAGAGGTTTGAGAGTCAACATCGAAATCAAGAGCATCCAAGACCAACCGCGGGTAGCCCTCGACACGGCTGAGGCTTTAGTCCATGTGTTGCGGTCACGACCGGAACCACCAGATCGCTGGATAATCTCATCCTTTGACCATGGTGCTCTAGATCGAATTCGAGACGAGGCTCAAGAATTCCAAACGGGGTTACTCTTTTGGCAACAACCATGGTTGCCCGTGTTGCGTCACGCCGTGGAACACGGCCATTGTGCCCTCCATCCCCACGAGACTTTGGTTGATAAAGCCCTCAGAGACGAAACAAAAAAAGCGGCTGTTCGGCTGAACGTCTGGACAGTCAATGACCCACTTCGGGTATCTGAACTAGTGGACCTTGGCGTCGATGCTTTGATAACGGACATTCCTGACGAGGTGCTGCGAATGGTGGAGTTCGGAAGCTAGCTGACGTTCAAGATTCGATCGGCTTCACTAAACGAAGTGCACCAGGACACCATTTAAAGTTCAGCTTCTCGACACTCCCGAGATAGTCACCGTCTAACTGATAAGGGAAGGGTTTGTGCCCGGTCACAGAGAGTTCGCGGATGTCATTGGCGATGTGAAGGTCATCGCTATTCTCAAGGGGCTCTCCCCGAAAAAGATCTTTAAGCAAATTAGCCATCGTTCCCAATGACATAGTTCGGAGTGCGACGACGCTCAGGCCGCTGTTTAGGGTGGCTGATGGTGTCAAAGACAACGGGCGACTGCCTAAATACGTGTATGGATCAGTGTTCAGGACAATCGTGAAATAGCTGTCGTCAACTCCACCGAGTGAGTGTCGCACTTTCATCCTTGGTGCTGAGTGGTCATAGTGACGAAGCCAGGTATCGACGCCGGCCCACAGGAACAATGGATGCCCTGCATAACGCTTTAGCGCAGATCGACGCTCAACCTGTTGCACGACGGCCGCATCGAAACCATTGCCGCAGTGAAAGAGAAAATACCTACCGGCGACTTCACCGAGACCTATAGGTTCGATCGAGTTAGTAGCCGTCGCTGTGATGATCTGTTTCGTTGCCTCTAAGGGGTCGTCGGCCAATCCGATAGTTCTGGCGAAAACATTGGTGGAACCTCCCGGTAAAGCCGCCAACGCACATTCGGTTCCGGCTAAACCGTTTGCGGCCTCATTCAGGGTTCCATCCCCACCTAAGACTGCAACAAGGTCAGTGCCCGTAGCAGCGGCGCCGCGTGCCAGTCGGGACGCATGACCCCGGCGACTGGTCATTGCCAGCTCAACATCATGATGTTCCGCGAGCGCTGCTTGAATCAGCACTCTGGTTCTAGCCGTGACGGACGATGCTGATCCGTTGACGAGAAGCAATATCCGCACCTGACCAGTGTCGCCGATTTTTCGGTAGACAGTCGAATTGTGTGTTCAGTTAATCGATGATCAGAAATCTTGGCGAGCGCTAACCTAAATTTTTCTATTTTTGATGTGGATCTGGAGAAACCTCGGGGCAGAATCAACGCATGAAGGTCGTAGTCTGCGTCAAACAGATCCCAGACCCTGCATTGCCGGGCGAGTTGGATCCCTCTACCAATTACCTCAAACGGGATGACAAGTTGATCCTTGATGAGTCGGATTCTTACGGGGTTGAGATGGCCCTCCAGCTTGCAGAGGCGGCTGGTGGCGGTGAGGTGTCGTTGGTGTCGATGGCTCCTAACGGAGAAGTCAGTGGGTTGAGAACAGCGCTAGCTATGGGTGCTGAAGACGCCGTGCTTATCAGTGACGACGCCCTAGCTGGTAGCGATGCTCTTGGTACAGCCCGGGTGCTTGGCGCTGCGATATCGAGAATGTCCCCCGACCTAGTGTTGGCTGGAGTTGAGTCATCTGACGGCTACACGGGNACCGTGCCTGAAATGATCGCTGGNGTNCTTGANATGCCATCGATTACNTTCGCTAAACAAATNGAAGTTGACGGGANNACGGTAAANGTCCAACGTCAAACTGAAGCNGGNTACGACGANGTTGAATGNCAAACNCCCGCATTAGTTTCTGTTACTGCCGGAGTTGTCGAACCCCGATACCCATCTTTCAAAGGGATCATGGCGGCAAAAAAGAAGCCTGTCGAAGAGTTGGATTTGGCGGCCCTCGGGATTGATGCGGCTGCGGTCGGACAAAGTGGAGCGCGCCAGGAAACGGTGCGAGTTACCGATGCAGAAGAACGGCAAGCGGGTGAAGTCATCGAAGATGAGGGCGACGCCCACGAAAAGATTGTTGAGTTCCTCGGCGAACTCAAGATTGTTTGAGGAGGTTACGAATGTCTGTTGAAACAATCCTTGTGTTCGGAGAAGGCGATGAGGGAACCCCCACCGGGCTGACACTTGAATTGCTGGCAGCGGCACGTGGTCTGGCGACGAATGTAGAAGTATTTGTCGCGGGTGACGGAGCTGCTATGGCGGCGGAACTCGGAGCTCACGGAGCTTCGAAGGTATACACAACGGGACCCCTTGACGGAAAGCTCACGGGAGTTCATGCGGCGGCGGCTCTACAGAACCACATGGAGACCAGCTCCCCCGATGCGGTTTTCTTCGGTCAAACACCTGACGGTCGTGATACCGCTGCTCGTCTTGCAGTTCGCATAGACCAACCAGTCGTCACAAATAATGTCGGTGCCTCGATAGAAGACGGAGCTTTGGTTGTTGAAGAACCGGTCTTTGGGGGTACGCAAAACGTTTTCACAGCCTTTAGAAATGAAGGTCCTGCTCTGGCTCTCTTTCGTCCAAAGTCCTTCGAAGCGGAAGCTGTTGGCGGCAGTGATGCCGAGGTTGTAACAGTCGATGCAATCGACCCGGGTGCAGCTGGCTCAGCGGCTGTAACGGGGCGTCACGTCGAAGAACGCTCAGGACCTCAACTGGACGACGCCGAAGTAGTTGTTTCAGGTGGCCGTGGTCTTGGTCAACCTGAGGCATATGCGATGGTCGACGAGCTTGCAGGCNTACTTGGCGCAGCGTCAGGCGCGTCGCGGGCAATTGTTGATGCTGGATGGGTGCCATACTCCAAACAGGTCGGGCAGACAGGCAAGGTAGTCAAGCCAAATGTCTATGTGGCTTGCGGGATCTCTGGGGCGACCCAACATCTAGTCGGCATGAAAGGCTCAAAACACATCNTTGCGATTAACAAGGATCCCGAGGCACCGATTTTNGGTGTNGCTGATCTNGGCATNGTTGGNGATGTNCACAAAGTGATCCCCGCTCTTATTGAGNCGTTGAAATCTCGGTAANNCCCNGNCCGNAGNCGATACNGACAGGNGCCCNCCTNNNGNGTTNTTAAATGAGTGGCCAGGGCCAGCGGTANCCNTCATCTTCAGGGAAGAACGGGGACTCTCTTANCCATNGCGCCCGTTCAACNAATGCATCAANCTCATCTTGGTCAAGCCATGACGAGANTGTGGAANCGACACCTTCAGCTAGCCGATTTACGCCNCTCATTAACTCTTCTTCGATGGGCTGNTTCGCGAATTCCCAAATAACCGTTCGCAACTTGAAGTCACTTGAAAAACATAGGCCATGGTCGATTCNGTAAATNGCTCCCCATTTGGAGAGNAGACAGTGNCCTGCCTTTCTATCTGTGTTATTGGCNAGNAGATCAAGTACGCAAAGCTTTCGCAGTGTGGGATGNTGCCGNGCATCTTTGACCAGCGTGAAGTGATGTTGNCTGAAGTCGGCATCAATGAANANTTGAACTGATCCGGTTCCGTGGGGCCCGACCCGTTCAANGGTAGGAGGCACTACGCCCCAANCCAGTTCTTCGCTTAGTTCGTAAGCAGCAATTTCGCGTCGATGAAGCCCTCGAGGAAAATCCCACAAAGGTCTTTCACCNTTAACCGGTTTGTAGATGCCATTTACAGCTATTTCGTTGTCGTCTACCCGCACAAGAAATGTGGCATTAGAGCTGTACGGCATTTGAGCGACTACTTCTATTTGGCCGTGTTGCAAAATATTACGCGCAACGTCTAGATCTATGAAGTTCGTTGAGGTGTGCTTGCCGACATCGGCGCTGTCTTCACTCACCGATGCGTTTGTGGCCATTCTGTCGACCGAAGTCGCGGCCGTACTCGATGAGGAACAGAGCATGATCCACAAACGCTTTTGCTTGTTCAAAACTGATGTGAATGTGAGCCTCGGATGGATCATTTTGGTCTTGATCAGGTAGTTCCTGAGCTACCACCACTATTTCCCTGGACTCGTCACTAAGCCCTATGGCTAATGCACCGACTGTCCAGACGGCATTTGGAGGTTCAATCATGTCAGCCACTCGGGCCGCGACCACTTCTCTGTCTTCAGCTTCAATGAGTTCTAGAAGATGACTGGCGAGAGACTGAACTTGTCCCTTTTCGACTTTTAATGTGAGGATCGATCCCTCTCCCTGAGCTTGCAGATAGAAAATGCGTTCCCCGGGTCCTCCGACGGTTCCCGCAACGAAGTTGTCTGGGCTTCTTATTTCATAGTTGTCAGTCATTGTTCCCGTTCAAAAATTGTTGAGTTCGTCTAAGCAGGCGAAAGGTCGCTCAGTTCACCAGTGTTGTTTACAGATAGAACGACCGGTCCATGTGTCGAATACAGAATTGCTGTGACTGAACAGGGCGATACCACTGTTCGTTGGAATAGATCGAGATGTGTTCCCATAGCGTGTGCAACTAGAGCACGGATGGGATCGGCNTGGCTAACNGCGATNACAGCTTTTCCCGGGTGTCTCTTNACTAAATTNTCAATCGNTCCAGCGATTCGGGTCTGCATTTCTGGGAANGATTCTCCNTTTGGGAACCTAAAGCCTGANGGGTATTTTTGAACCGAAGACCAAGCTTTAAGTTTCCTCAACTGACTCAACTTACGGCCAGTCCAGTCGCCGACATCAAGTTCGATTAAGCCGCGATCTCGCTTGACTGCGAGGCCGAGCTCGAGAGAAATTGCTTCAGCTGTCTGCTTCGTCCTTTCCAACGGACTCGCGTAAATAGCCTCGAAACGTTGACCACCCATACCCGCAATGCGTTGAGCAACATTCTTAGCTTGAGCCAACCCTGTNTCGGATAGGAGAACCCCNGGCTTTCTCCCGTAGAGCTCAACTCCGGTTGTGGGAGTTTGTCCGTGTCGGACAAGAAGGACGAGGGTAGGTCGTTGAGATGAGGCCACGAAGTGACCGTAGTCGTTAAAGACACCTCAGAGTCTGCAACACTCGGCGTTATGGACTCACTTTCTTCATTGGCCGAGGAGATAGCTGATTGTCGGCAGTGTGAGCGTCTTGTGCACTGGAGAGAGAAGATTTCTGTTGAAAAGCGTGCAGCATTCGTTGACGACGATTATTGGGGTCGGGGTGTTCCAGGGTTTGGAGACCCGTTAGCGAAGGTAATGATTATTGGCCTTGCCCCCGCTGCCCATGGCGCTAACCGAACGGGGCGCGTATTTACGGGAGACCGGTCAGGGGATTTCCTCTTTGGTTCGTTGCACAGGACTGGGTTTGCAAACCAGTCCTTGGCGCGACATGTAAACGACGGTCTTGAACTGTTCGATGCCTATGTCACTGCAGCGGTTCGATGCGCTCCCCCCGCCAATAAGCCGACCCCGGTTGAACGGGATACCTGTCGGCCTTTTATCGAAAGGGAGTTGGCATTGCTCACCGAGACAAAGGTCTTCGTGGCGTTAGGCCAATTTGGCTACCAAGTCGCATGCTCAATTTTTGGAGTGCGCCCCCGACCTCGATTTGGTCATGGTGTAGTTGTGCCGCTTGAAGAACAGGGACAGGAGGCGAACCGGCACATCATTTGTTCGTTCCACCCAAGTCAGCAAAACACGTTCACTGGTCGTTTAACAGAAGAGATGCTTGATCAAGTTTTCGTTAAAGCCCGCGAGTTAGCGGACCTAGACCCGTTCTAACCTTCAGATGTGACCGGTTTTGGCAGAGCGAAGCAGCGTTTCCTCCGATTTGTTGTTGTGCTGGCACTAACGACTGCTTGTTCTTCAGAGTTAGGTCAAGCTCGCTACCCCGACGACTCGGATGCTTCCTTTAATAATCCAGGAACTCTGGCCACTGATACAACAGGTGTCCCCGGCGACTATTTGCTCGATATAGGCACAACAATCGCGTTTCTCGATGCGTGCATTTCAGACTCAGGCCTGGTCGGGCCCTGTCATTGCGCTTCGGACTTACTGGTGTACGACGTAAACGTCAACGATATGGCTGGCCTAGAAGATCGGATTAGCGCGTTTAACGAATTCCCCCCGGAACTTGCTGGCCTTCTAGTTCAATGTCGAGGAGAGGAGCGGCCTCCCGTTTGGTCGGCAGCAACGAAGGAAATCTATGTCGCCGCTTGCACCCAAGGTTCAAATCGCCTCTTAGAACTATGTCGTTGTGCAGCCTTTCGGGCTGCGGACGTTATCCCTGAAGACCGACTTCCAGAGTTCTTAGCAGCCACTGAATTGAGACCGAACATGGTTGATTTCATCAACACATGTTTGTGAATAGAAGAGGCAAATTATTTTCGTGTAGGTAAAAGAGCCGGTTGTTCCCATGCGAAGTCTGGCCATCGGCTGCGAGACTTTTGACTCAATTTGTGCATAAGTTCAATTGCCCCAGGGTCATCATCACCTGGTCGTCCGATCAAGTAACCCTCTTCAAGCATCTTCATGATTATTTCGCGACCGATCGGCGTCCGAACGATGGTCAGAGTCCAGTCGCTGTATTTTCCGATGCCGCCGGTGGAAATGTCTGCGTGTTCAGCAGCGAAATCAGGGCAGTAATTGCATCCTTCCCGAGTCCATGCATGACATTCCTTAAGATTAATTTCGTAGTAGCCGCCGTCGTGTGTCCAGATTTGGAAAACACCCTTAATATTTGTCTTTTTTATTGTGCGACGGTCGAGACCGTATTTTTGTTCAAACAATTCTTCGAATATCGCCTCGTCAAATGACTTAGAGCACAACAGCCCGATATTGAGAGCGAACCTATTGCCGACTTTGCCGATTTTTCGGGACTTCGCTACCGGGACAATTGAACTTTGGCAACTCATACCCACTAGGGCAATCTTCTTAGCGCCTGCTTCGATTGCTTCGTCATAAGCGAGCGTGTTGGCGGAGTAGGTGTAACGACTGCCGGCACCTCGAACAACGTCGTCTCGGTTGAAGGCGACCCCAGGAGAAGCTGTCCACTGCGAACCCTCACCGTCACCTACATATGAAGTCAGAGCGGCATCTATGTACCCATTCTCTAGCGCCCAAATAAGAATTGCTGAAACGAGTCCTCCGTCTTGTCCAACTTCGTGAATGAAATCATCAGATGCTCGGGTCAAAATGATGTCTTTGTAGATGCCCGAAGGTTCTTCAGGAGTTCGCGTTTTATCGAACAGAAATTGGTCGGCTTCGTCTTCCCAGGTCCGAAAACGGGGACAGGCTCGCGTGCAACTAGTGCAGCCCTTTTCGCCGTGACCGCAGTTATCTTCACCAAGTTCCTCTTCGATGTGGAATGGCTTGAAGCCGCCCTGGACATGGTCGTAACCAATTACGTCATGTGGACAACTAATGACGCAACCCGCACATCCGGTGCAAAGGCCGGAGGTAATCACTTCTTCGTGAAGCTCTTTCCATTGGAACGTCCACCGTTCAGGTTTCGGAGTTTCAGTGCTGGTTTCTGCCAGAGCCATACCTAAGAGAATACGCTGATTGATNCCGATAAACNCATAAAGATTCATCGAAGCTGGGCTTTTGGGGTGGAANNGAGACGCGGACTAGTGTGACTCCTCGCGCTGCCCCTTTGTAGTACNTCGACTNGGTCTACAACNCGAGGACTAATGAACGAATCCGAATTATTAGAGNTGATTGGCGATGCCCGCGTAGCGACGCTCGCCACNATCCGCACCGATGGGCGAGTTGACCTTGTGCCGATTACNTTCGCGTTCGACGATCNTGTTGTGGTCACAGCAATCGACCACAAGAAGAAATCAACAACTGAGTTGAAGCGCCTTGACAACATTCGACAATTNCCTGAAGTCACACTTCTNNTAGACCATTACGACGATCAGGACTGGAAACAACTCTGGTGGGTTCGTGTNCGNGGNCGAGCCAAGGTGCACCAGAGNGGNAATGAATATGANCTTGCTTTGGACCTGTTAAGNNAGCGNTACTCGCAATACGCAGAAAAACGACCNAAGGGTCCNGCGATNATCATCGAACGCACCGAAGTNACGGGCTGGAANGCCTAAGNCGNGTTGNTAGGNGNGGACCAAGANATACGNCCCTGACCGACNGCGGAAAATGANCAACCNAGAACGACAGTCGTGACNGTTAATGTCACTCCGCCAAGGATCANAAATGAGACGACCATTTGAGTCATGACTGCCTGCAGTGGCTCNACTCCNGCNAGNAGCATTCCGGTCATNGTCCCCGGTAGNAAGACCAGACCGATCATNCGCATTCGCTCNATTGGNGGTGTCAANGCAGTNCGCACTGCTTTGGTNACTTGNGGCCGAATNGAANCNTGTGCNCCGAAACCCAANGCNAGCATTGCCTCAATCTGGCCGCGCTCNTCNCGAACTAACTCCACGAACCTCGTTGCTCCGACAGAGGTCGCTGGCAANGTGTTGCCNAGAANAATTCCGGCCATAGGNACCAANGTTGACGGNTGAAGTGGAAGNACTCCGAAACAAAATACGACGGTTAAACCCGCAGCTACAGGAACACTGACCGCTAACGCGGACAGAATGACGGAAGGTCGGTTGGTTCCCAAACTCGCTGTCCTGCGGCGGACTAGGCCTGTAGCGAAGACCACCATGACCCCACACCAAAGCCAACTCCATCCGAGAGGAGCATCCGACCTCAACGCGGGAACGAGCAAGATCCCAGCAATAAGCAACTGGGTTACTGACCGTATGGAGCTGATCGAAATAGATGGAATAAGACCGAGATCCAGACGCCAAGAGGCGATGAGCGTAATGGACACCAAACCGGCTGCGGCGACAACTCCCCAAGGTGAAACTGTGGCAGGTGCAGCGAGGGTCCTCAGCATGATGTCAATCTACTCAGCGATGATGTAACTGAACCGGAACCGAAGCACTCCGAGGAATATTCTTAGCGCCCTCGGCAGGATTCGAACCTGCGCTCATGGCTCCGGAGGCCACTGCTCTATCCCCTGAGCTACGAGGGCGGGTTAGCGAATGTACCGCTTTCAGAAGAACCCTCCACGCAACCGCATATTTGAGGAGCAATCATAAGTCGCTTCGAGTCAGGAGGGTGACGGCGGTACAGTCAGGTTTGTTCTGTTGCTGTCGTAGCGGCGGGATGCCCACGCTGACCCATAGGGAGCAAGCTAGTGATCACCGAAGTCTTGGCAGCGGCCTTAGCGGCCTCTTTAAGGGAGTCGGAAGTCGAAATTGCTGNGAGCGANATNCAGATGGAACGTCCGGCGNTGCGCGAACACGGTGATTGGTCNTCGAATGTTGCCTTGGTNACNGCNAAGAAAGTCGGGCGAAATCCAAGAGAATTAGCAGAAGAGNTNGTCAAAGCNGTTGAATCAGCGTCAGTNNNTNTAATCGAGAGAATGGAAGTTGCNGGCCCTGGNTTCATCAANTTCTACCTTTCTCCGCNATGGTTACANGATGTTCTNATNGAAGTTCTNACTGAAGGTGAAGANAGCTACGCNCGCTTNGANANAGGAAGTGGNCAATCAATCAATCTTGAGTTNGTGTCNGCNAACCCAACAGGNCCTCTTCACGCTGGAGGAGGCCGCTGGGGAGCCTACGGGGACAGTCTNGCNCGCATCTTTCGTCGTTGNGGNTATCAAACCTTCACTGAGTACTACGTGAATGATCGCGGACTTCAGACNGAGCTTTTTGGAGCTTCTTTGATNGCACGCCGAGATGGNACNACNCTNCCAGANGATGGTTATGCCGGCGAATANGTANCNGANTGGGCTTCGGAGATGCCGGCCNNCGTNGACCCAGTCGAGTGGGGTCGAGAAAGAGCNCTGGCCGATGTCNAANAGTCCCTGGCTTCAATGAACGTCCAGTTTGACCATTGGGCAAGCGAAAACGCCCTAGTCGAATCAGGAGCTATGGAGGCGACCGTGGCGGAGCTGAGAGCCGCCGGATGGGTCGATGAGAGAGATGGGGCGACTTGGCTACGCACCTCGGCGTTTGGTGACGCAAAGGATCGGGTCTTAGTTAAGAGCGATGGTGAACCCACCTATTTCGTGCCCGATATCTCTTACCATCATCAGAAATTCGGACGGGGAGATCTTGTTATTGATGTCCTCGGAGCAGACCACCATGGCTACGTACCTCGAATGTCGGCTGCCATGCAAATGTTGGGACACCCCCAAGAGTCATATGAAGCGATCATCGGTCAGAATGTGACTTTGGTTAAAGAGGGCCAAGAGATAAAGCTCTCGAAACGCACCGGAACGATGGTAGAAGTCAGTGAATTAATCGAAGCGGTCGGCCCCGACGTAGCTCGGTTTGCTTACTTGCTCCAATCCATTGATTCGCGGCAAACCATTGACATTGATGTCCTCTCAAAACAAGCGAACGAAAACCCGGTTTATTACGTTCAGTACGCGCACGCGCGCATAGCGGCAGTCGGTCGCGAAGCAACAAATCGGGGCATAGAACGTGCACCGTTGGCCTCTGTAGACGTTGGGCTCTTGACACAGGAACGAGAATTGGAGCTTCTTCGTTGCTTATCGGAGCTACCCGAGATTCTTGAAATAGCGGCACGCGATCGAGCACCTCATCGCGTCGCGACATGGCTTCGTGAGTTAGCGGCAGCCTTTCACGGGTTCTACCACGATTGCCCAGTTCTGAGATCTGATGTAGAAAGCAGCCTCCAGCAAGCCAGACTTTGGTTGGTTGANTCAGCCCGCGTCGGCTTCGCTATCGGTCTCGACCTNCTCGGTCTTGCAGCTCCGGAACAAATGTGAGAAGGGCCAAATGAACCAATCAGAATTACCCAACGGCCCAATTCCCTTGTCGCTTCTGCCTGATTCAGCAGAAATCGGCCCTAAAGGAGAATTACTAATTGGAGGGATATCGGTTGATGAATTAGCAACCGAGTATGGAACGCCACTGTTCATCTACGACGAGGACCATCTCCGTTCCAGATGCCGAGAAGCCCTGACCGCACTAGGTGAAGGAACCGCATACGCAGGCAAAGCCTTCCTGTGTGTGGCTATGGCCCGACTGGTTACTGAGGAAGGCCTTCACCTTGACGTAGCCAGCGAAGGAGAGCTTCGGACTGCCATTGCCGCAAAAGTCCCTGGGGAAAGCATCGTTTTACACGGGAATAACAAATCCCTAGATGAACTTTCTCTCGCCCGTTCTTATGGCGTTGGGCGAGTAGTAGTGGACTCATTCGACGAGCTTCATCGCCTCCAACAGCTCCACCGAGAGGACGGCTTAGTGTCTTCGGTATTGCTTCGGGTCACTCCAGGTGTCGAAGCCCACACGCACGAGTACGTTTCCACCGGCCAAAACGACTCCAAGTTTGGATTTGGGATCGATTCCGGTGCCGCTGCGGAGGCCGTCGAGCAGTGTGTTTCTAACTCGGGCGTCGACCTGGTCGGTATCCACCAGCACATTGGCAGTCAGGTATTTAGGGTCGATAGTTTCGCGCGGGCTCTAGAAGTAGTTGTGGCGTTTTCTGAACCGCTTGGTTTACGTGAACTATCTGTCGGAGGAGGCCTCGGTGTCGCGTATCTGGAATCAGAGTCAGCCCCGTCGATAACTGAATGGGGAGAGATGCTTCGGCAAGCGTGCGACGGCCTGGGAGTTCAAGCACGAGTTTCTGCTGAACCTGGCAGGTCCATTGCAGCCCAAGCGGCGGTTACGGTCTACTCAGTAGGAACAATTAAGGAACTACCGGGAATAAGAACCTATATGGCTGTCGACGGAGGCTTCGGAGATAACCCCCGCCCAATGCTTTACGGCAGCGGATATACCGCTTTCGCACCGAACAGAGTGACTGAGGATAGGAACTCGATAACTCGAATTGTCGGCAAGCATTGTGAATCGAGCGATGTGATTGTTCGCGAAGCCTCACTGCCCGAGAACCTTGGTATCGGAGACCTCGTAGCCACTCCGGTCACTGGTGCCTACGGATACTCAATGGCAAGTACCTATAACAGGATGCCGCGACCACCAGTTCTATTCGTCTCCCAAGGCAAAGCGAGGCTCGTCATTCGCGGAGAGTCAGTCGAAGATCTTTTGACCCTTGATGTTGATTAATTAAACGGTTGCGGTTTGTTTCAGGCCGTTGAGTGATAAATCGACACGGAGAACAGGTGCTTTGGCCGATACCGTTGGAGCTATGAAGTCGGAATCAGATTCAACCATTCGCATAGGGCTCTTAGGCTGTGGCACTGTCGGCGGAGCGTTAGCCAGAATTATCTCCGCAGACGCAGACCGCATAGCAGCGCGCACCGGAGTCCGACTCGAGATAGTAAGTATTGCAGTCCGAAACCTTTCGGCTGATCGTGGTGTAGAACTTCCTGAAGAACTATTCACTCGAGACAGCCAAACGCTTGTCAACTCGCCAAATGTTGACGTCGTTGTCGAGACCATTGGTGGAATCGAACCAGCTCGACAATTAGTGATCGACTCATTGAAATCAGGCAAACCAGTCATCACCGCCAACAAAGAATTAGTCGCCAACGTCGGTCAGGAACTCTTTGAAGCTGCAGCAACAGGCGGAGTCGACCTCTTCTTTGAGGCAGCGGTGGCTGGTGGGGTGCCCTTGATACGAGTTCTCCGCGAGTCACTTGCTGGAGAACGAATAAACAGAGTCATGGGAATCGTCAACGGTACGACCAATTTCATTCTTACGAAAATGACTGAAGAAGGAGCTGATTACGCCGACGTGCTAGCTGAAGCCCAGAGTCTCGGGTTTGCGGAAGCAGACCCAACGGCAGATGTGGAAGGTAGCGATGCTGCAGCAAAGGCCGCGATTTTGGCAACCATCGCCTTNGGNGCAAAAGTCGTTGCGGGNGANGTCTACCAGGAAGGNATAAGCCAGATCTCCAAAGANGACATAGCCGCTGCCNCACATATGGGNCATGTGATCAAGTTATTGGCAGTCGCNGAATCNGATGGCAATCAAGTAGCCGTGAGNGTTCATCCAACGATGGTCTCTCGNAATCACCCACTCGCAGCNGTCCGAGAAAGCTTCAACGCGGTGTTCTTAGAGGGCTCCGAGGTCGACGATCTCATGCTTTATGGTCGTGGAGCAGGTGGTGGGCCCACCGCTTCAGCAATGCTTGGCGATGTCATTTCGGCTGCCCGGAATTTACAACAGGGAGTATCGAGTGATATCGGACTGCTATCTGAGTTTCCTATTCGGCCGATCGATGAAACCAGCAGCGCCTTCTATATGCAACTCGACGTCGAAGACAGACCTGGAGTGTTGGCGGTAGTAGCCAGCGTATTTGGGGAACATGGTGTATCAATCCGCTCCATGGAACAACAGGGTCATGGCGAAACGGCCCATCTTGTCTTCATTACCCATGANGCCCTNGAAGCTGANGTGCAATCNACGTTACGTGANTTGAGAAACTTGNAAGAAGTGCGCGATATAGGNGCCCTNATTCGAGTTATAGCCGACTGANCACNCAGGAGNTTGTAGGACGGTGAAATATCAGAGCACGCGNGGTGAAGCCCCGGTTCTCGAATTCAGCGATGTTCTACTTGCTGGTTTNGCGGTTGANGGCGGNCTATACGTTCCNACCGAGTTNCCAACNCTGNAGCCCTCNGATCTCAGNTCATTCTCTGAAATGTCNTACGCCGAAGTCGCAACAAAGGTGCTCACGCCGTTTGTTTCGCCCTCAATTANTAGCAACGAACTGGGANCCATGATCGAGCAGTCATACTCGACATTTCGTCACCCAGACGTCGTACCGGTGAAACAGCTACCTGCCGAGATTGGGAAAGATCGNTACCTAGCAGAGCTCTACTGGGGACCTACCTTCTCGTTCAAAGATGTCGCTCTTCAACTATTAGGGCGTCTATTTGAATATGAACTTAGCCGCCGCGATACAGGCGTAACGATTGTTGGAGCTACATCTGGAGATACGGGCAGTGCAGCGATCGAAGCCTGCAAAGACCGGGATGGAATTGAGTTAATAATGCTCCATCCCCATGGACGAGTCTCAGATGTGCAACGGCGACAAATGACAACGATCACAAGCCCCAATATCCACAACGTCGCCGTTGATGGCACATTTGACGACTGCCAGGACCTAGTAAAAGCGATGTTCTCAGATCTTCAATTTCGAGAGCGCCACAAGTTAGCTGCAGTTAACAGCATCAATTGGGCGCGCGTCGCGGCTCAAACGGTCTACTACTTCACCACTGCGACCCGAATAGCAGGTCCGAACGAACAAATTTCCTTCTGCGTACCTACGGGCAACTTCGGCAACATACAGGCGGGCTACATCGCTTCCCGCATGGGCTTACCAATCGACAGACTAATAATCGCAAGCAATCACAACGACATCCTTACCCGAACTCACGGATCAGGGGTGATGGAGATTCAAGACGTTGAGCCCTCAACTAGTCCTGCTATGGATATTCAAGTATCCAGTAATTTTGAACGCTTACTTTTCGAACTAAGCGGCAAAGATGGCTCGTGGGTGGCCGCCGCAATGGCTGACTTTCGTTCCACCGGCTCAATGAAATTGCCGGAATCGGTGATGAAACATCTGCGCGAGTGGTTTGATGCAGGTCAAGCTTCCGAACGAGAAGTAGAACAAGAAATCTCTGACCTCTACGAGACCCAAAAAGAATTCTTAGACCCTCACACCGCTGTTGGAGTCAACGTGATCCGGCGAATGAAATCGCTGAACGGCCCCGCAGTAGTGATGGCAACCGCCCATCCGGCCAAATTCAACACTGTCGTGGAAGCAGCAACCGGTATGGCGCCACCTCAGCCCGACGAAATTGTTGCACTAAAGAGCCGCAGCGAACGATACGTCAACCTGCCCAACGAAGTTTCGGCGGTTATGGACTTCGTTGCGACAGCGTCTAGCCAGTGAGAATGGCCTCAACGTTGTGAGTGACCCTGCTCGCTGAGTAACCTGACCGAACCGTTCCGTTGCTTACGTCTCTTGTGAATAAAGCAACCGTAGCTGGTCGGCGACTGCCGACTTGATCCCGATGAGCGGTCCGAAACCACATCCCGGTGCACTGAAGCTGCTCCGAGACGAAGAGGATGAAATGTCAGATCAGCCAGACCGAGCGCTTCTTGAGGCGAAGTCCAGGGACGATTTAGTAACCATGGCCGAAGCCCTGGGTATCGAAATCGCCCCTCGAGCGCGCAAAGCAACAATCATCGATGACATTTTGAAGGGCCCCTCGGCCGTTCAAGAAGGCACAGACGATGAGGGGACTGTCCGCCGAGTCCGGCGAACTGCTGAAGCGAGTGACTCTGATCTAGCTACAACCGAGTCGTCTGACACTTCCGACGACACAGAGTCGACCACCGCAGGTCAAAAAACTGAAGAAGAAAGTGCTAGGCACGATCGCGATGCAGACGATCCAGGGATCGGCGAACCAGGTAATCGTCGTCGTCGTCGTCGTGGACGTGATCGAGACAAAGACGACAACTGGCAAGGGGAACCGGTTGAATGTGAAGGGATCCTCGACCTTCGAGACGAAGGCTACGGGTTTCTTCGGACTACAGGACCGTTGCCTTCTAACGACGATGTCTACGTGGCTGCAAAACAAGTTCGAACCCATGGATTACGCAAGGGAGACATCGTTAAAGGCGCTAGTCGCCCTGCGGCGCGAAANGAAAAGAACCCTGCGCTNGTNCAGATCGANGAAATTAATGGATCAGAACCAGGAGAGACACGGGAACGACCGCTCTTTGAAGACTTGAAAGCTGTGCACCCNAAAGACNNGTTGAACCTNGAGCTGGCCGGAACAGAAAATCGCACGGCCAGGGTCATTGACCTTGTGGCACCTATCGGGAAGGGTCAGCGAGGTCTAGTCGTTTCACCTCCCGAATGTGGGAAGACTTCCACCATTCGAGAGGTAGCCGTTGCATTGGAAGCGAACCATCCAGATCTCCATTTGATCGTCTTGCTGATAGATGAACGGCCCGAAGAAGTTACTGAGATCGCGGACGCGGTTGAAGGAGAGGTNCTGGCATCAACCTTCGACAGACCTGCTGAAGAACACATTCAGGTAGCAGAACTGACCCTAGAACGGGCTAAACGAATGGTTGAAGTAGGCCTTGACGTGGTNATCCTTGTCGATGGCTTGAGCCGTTTGGCTAGGGCTTACAACATGGCCGCACCGGGTAACGGCAAAGTTCTAGTAGACGGTGTCGCCGCGGGCGCTCTATACCCTCCGAAACGTTTCTTCGGAGCCGCTCGTGCATTAGACGAAGGCGGATCCTTAACAGTTATGGCTACGGCGGCAGTTGAAACTGGTTGGCGCTTGGACGAGATGATTCTTGAATCACTTCAGGGAACAGCCAATTCCGTCGTACGTCTCGACCGAAGAGCCGCTGACCGCAGGGTGTATCCCGCGATCGATGTGGTTGCTTCCTGCACCCGCGAACTACATCGACTTAGAGATGACGAACGAGCGTTGGCAGGTCANGCACTAGCAGATGCNTTAGTCGCGATCGAAGATAGCGAACATGGTTCCGCGATCGACTGGGTCTTGGAACAAATTGATAAGACTAACTCCAACCAGCAAATCCTCACTCAATTATCCGCTTCTAGAGACAGCGCTATTTCGTAACGTCAGATTGACCCGGAATTGTGTCTTTCAATGTGCGATTCGCCAAAGTAACCGCCAGAATGGTTCCATCATGAAAAGTGACATCCACCCCAACTACCGACCTGTCGTTTTCCGTGATGCAGGNGCNGAGTTCTCTTTCATTACCCAATCAACGGTCGAAACAAGTGACACCGTCGTCTGGGAAGATGGAAACGAATACCCNCTNGTTACCGTNGAANTGTCGAGCGCAAGTCATCCCTTTTTCACTGGGCAGATGAAGATCGTGGACACAGCGGGACGGGTAGAACGATTCGAGCGACGCTACGGACGACGTCGTGGTTCGGACCAGAACTCTGACGACACTGAAGAATAAGCAGACTCGTGGCGCTAGACCCCGAACGCCGCCGCCAACTGCACGCGATGAAACTCCGCTCAATTGTGAGCGCCCACCTAGAGTTGTCGACAGAAGAGGTAGTCGGAACAGATGACGGAGCTTCAGCAAAGCTGAACGATGGCAGCGTCGCAGTGCTCGCTGAGGAACGCAGTAGTCGCGCTTTGGGAGGAGCCTTAGCTTTGTCGGCTCGGTCATCAACTGACCAGATTCACCTATTTGCCACCGAGGCAAGCGGCATATTGGCTCGTCGTGCCTCGCTTTTTTCCGGGGCTATCACGGTCTGGGAAATTGAGGAAGATCAGGCGACAAAGGCGATACCGGCCAAAGCTTTAGGTGAGGTAAGCATCCCGGATACGCCTGAGCTTGTAGCAACCCTGCAAGAGTCAGGACTCGAAGTCGTCGTTGAGCACGGTGTGATTGTTGGAGAAATAGCTGGTCTTGAGGTCGCTCGGATCGTTTCAGATGAAAATGGAGATCGTATTGAGGTCGGCGTCGGCGCCCACGACCGAGAAGCATTCGGTCTTCTCCACGGAGACCTCCCAACCACAGAAGCCATTGAGCAAGTTGCAAATGTTGTCCGGTCACATCGGTTACCGGGTGCTGAACCCCATCCTTTGAACCGGCTTGGTGCCGAAAGATGGCTGAGAGCGCATCTCATTGCTCATCCTGAAAGGGTTGGACTATCAGGGCTTAGCGCCGCAGCACCCCCGGTTCAGAGAACAAACCTGAAAGAAGCAGTCCCGGCGGTAGCGCGTGGCACATCAGATGGGGGGGCAGAAACAATTGTTGTTTGCGGAGTCGGAATCGACCTGGATCTCGTGCCCTTTGCTGCCGATGCACGACTGTTACAAAACTCGGATGCAGAATTAAAGATCGTTGTCCCGCACCGCGACGCACACCTAATTCTCCAAGAACTAGTTGATCGACTGATCGATCCGGCCGAGATTATTGGGATCGACGACGGTTGGCGCGAATGGTTAGGCCCTCCATCGGTACCCTGAGAGTGTGCTCGATCGTTTACTGGGACTAGAAGAAGAGTTGGCTCACGTCGAGTCTCAACTGGGCGACCCTCAAGTAACCGCTGATCGAGATCGATTCGTCGAAGTAAGTCGGCGTCATTCCCAGTTGACTGAAATGATCGAAGTCGGGTCTGCATGGCGAACAGCACTTGAAGATGCCGCCGCGGCGAAAGAGATCGGTGAATCTAGTAGCGGGGAAGAATTGCTTGAAGCCCGCGAAATGGAAATGGCCGCGCTATCAGAGGCTGAGGCCCTTGAAGACAAATTTCGCTTCATATTGCTTCCTCGCGACCCAAACGACGACCGGAATGTGATTGTCGAAATACGTGGAGCCGAAGGAGGCGAGGAAGCAAACCTTTGGGCTCGAGACCTTTTCGAAATGTATCGCTCATATATAAATACCAAGGGTTGGGGAATAGAAGTTCTGGGAAGCCACTTCAGCGATATGGGCGGATATACCGACATTGCGTTCTTGATAAAAGGTGATGGTGTTTGGAGTCATTTAAAACACGAAGGTGGACCGCACCGCGTCCAGCGCGTACCGGTCACAGAATCACAAGGTCGCGTTCATACATCCTCTGCTGCAGTAACTGTGCTGCCAGAAGCGGATGAAGTAGAAGTGGACATTGACCCCAACGACCTTGAGATCGACACATACCGCTCATCAGGTCCAGGTGGCCAATCTGTCAACACAACTGACTCAGCAGTCCGGGTAACGCACCTGCCGACCGGTCTTGTGGTTTCGATGCAAGACGAAAAGAGTCAGCTGCAAAACAAGGCCAAAGCGTTGCGTGTGCTGCGAGCTCGCCTCTTGAAGCTCCGACAAGACGAGCAGGCATCTAGTCAGGCGGCTCAAAAACGTGACCAAGTCAAGAGCGGTGGACGCGCGGAAAAGATCCGTACCTATAACTTTAAAGAGAGTCGAGTAACCGACCATCGGATTGGCTTGACTCTGTACAAGTTGGAACGCGTTTTAGCCGGTGCNCTCGATGAAGTAGTAAAACCACTGATGCTTCATGAACGTGAACAACAGCTCGAGGCTGGAAATGGCGAAGCTTGAAGATAATNCAGACAANGCTCTGACGCTCACGCAACTACACAACGAAGTTCTGAAAACACTTCAAGCAGCTTCTATCGATGATTCCGAGATAAGCGCTCGTCGAATCCTCGAAGAAACTACAGGCGTCGATGTAGCTCAGTTTCCCGCTGACGGTGATCAGTTAGTTACTCACCGAGCAGTTGCACGAACCGATGCACTAACTGCAAGGCGCGTCAACGGCGAACCATTGCAATACGTCATCGGCAGCTGGAATTTCCGGCATTTGGACCTCGCCGTCGACCCCAGAGCCTTAATCCCTCGACCTGAGACAGAAATCGTTGTCGGATGCGCAGTTGATTTGCTGAACTCCAACGACAAAGACATTGCCGAGAATCCGATTGTCGTCGATTTAGGAACCGGAACCGGCGCAATTGCCTTATCGATAGCTCAAGAGGTCCCCAACGCGCTGGTTCATGCCACCGACGTATCTGAAGAAGCTCTCGCACTAGCTAGCTCGAATCTTGCTGGTCTAGGAGGTGCAGCGGCAAGAGTTCAACTACATAACGGCGACTGGTTCAAAGCTTTGCCGGAGAGGCTTACCGGACAGCTCGACATGGTTATATCGAACCCGCCATACGTGTCTTCCAACTACCCGCTCCCTGCGGTGATTGCGAACTGGGAACCGACCAGAGCTCTGTTAGGAGGCGAGGACGGCTTCACATACTTAGATCTACTGGCGAGAGAAAGCAGATCGTGGTTACGGCCCGGTGGATGGCTCATTCTCGAATGCGGGTCCGATCAAACGGTCAGGTTACGGGACCTTGTGATTGCTAGGGGTTATAACGGAGCCGCAATCAACCGTGATTTTTCAGGACATGAAAGGTTCGTGACAGCGCGCCGACCTTTAGACGACGTTGACGACTCTCACCTCACAGGAGCTACCGCTGCGCTCGACTCGGGTTCGCTAGTTGTCGCCCCCACAGACACCCTTCCAGGGCTTTTAGCCAAGTACAGCGACACAGCAGCAGTTAAGAACTCCTATAGAGCCAAAGACCGTCCGTTTGATCAGCCTGTTCCAGTACTAGTAAGCGGAATTGAGCAGGCCGACAAGCTTGTCCATTTAGATGACGAAGTGAGAAGGCTCATCGCGGACCACTGGCCTGGAGCCCTGACCATCGTCGCGCAACGCCGGGACGGACCTGATCCGGTGACTGGAGGAAACACATTAGGCATTAGATGCCCGGAACCGGGATGGCTTCGCGTGCTCATCGATGATGTAGGACCTGTCACCGGATCAAGCGCGAATTTGCATGCCGTTGAAACTCAACTACGCGCGCAAGATGCAGCCGCAAGTCTTGCCATTGAAGTTGCCTATGTCATACCGGGAGCTTCCCGCGGGGGACTGGCATCAACTGTTGTCGACACAACAGGCGATTCACTGACCGTGCTGCGTCAAGGCGCTGTCGACTTGCCGTAAAAAAATAGTTCAGCGAAAATTTCGACACCGAATTAGTCGCGATCAGCGAAGCTCCGCGTGGGAAGATAGCTGGGTCGCCTTAAAGAAAGGGCTGTGTGTCTGTTATCGCTCTTGGAGCTGACCATGCAGGATTTGCGCTTAAACAGATAATCGCTGAATACCTATCAGGAGAAGGTCACGAAATAGTTGATTGTGGGACCCACGACGAATCGCGAGTCGATTACCCCGATTATGGAGCAGCTGTGGGCATGTCAGTCGCAAATCGTGGCGCGGAGTGCGGGCTTGTTGTATGTGGTAGCGGAATCGGAATCGTCATGGCCGCAGGCAAGGTGCCCGGTATTCGTGCTGCCACAGTCCATGACGTGACAACCGCTCGGGCATGTCGGGAACACAATGATGCCAACGTGATCGGCATTGGAGCCCGCATGGTGGGCGAACAGACAGCTCTGGAGATAGTGGATGCATACTTAGGTGCTTCCTTCCAAGGTGGACGACATCAACAACGTGTAGAGAAGCTGGACGCTATTTAGACCTCAAGTTGAGTGTTGGTCTAGAAAGAGCACACAAAGACTCAAATTCAAGGCAAGCTGTGCCAGCATCCGCAGCGACGATCGCGAAAGGTCCTTACCTATGACGAATCTCAACAACGTTTGGACCGTGGGACCCGATGCCGAAATCGAAGAACTTATTTCCCAGGAGAAAGAACGTCAGGCGACAAGTCTGCAGCTGATTGCTTCTGAGAACTTCGCTTCCCCTGCGGTCATGAACGCTACCGGCAGCGTGTTCACTAACAAATACAGTGAGGGCTACCCGCGACGTCGTTATTACGGCGGCAACGCGAAGGTAGACGTGGTGGAGCAACTCGCCATCGATCGCGTGAAGAAGCTTTTTGGCGCTGAACACGCAAACGTACAGCCTCACTCAGGCTCACAAGCTAACGCGGCTGTCTATATGGCTCTCCTCGATGTTGGAGACACGGTTATGGGGATGAGTCTTGATCATGGCGGTCACTTAACTCACGGATCACCCGTTAATGCGAGCGGTCGCTTTTATAACTTTGTGTCCTACGGTTTGACTAGCGGAGACGAACGCATTGATTACGAGGAGATGCGCTCGATAGCTATCGCTGAGAAACCGAAGCTGATCGTTGCCGGCGCAACTGCGTATCCGCGACGCATTGACCCCGAACCTTTCCGCAAAGTGTGTGACGAAGTCGGCGCCTATTTCATGTTTGATGCAGCTCACATCGCAGGCTTGATAGCTGGTGGTCAACACCCGAATCCCGTCCCTCACGCTGACGTAGTCACCTTCACTACCCACAAGACACTGCGAGGACCCCGAGGCGGCTGCATCCTCTCAACGGAGGCTCTCGCGAAAAAGATCGATAGTGCAGTATTTCCTGGGAACCAAGGCGGCCCGCTGGACCACGTCGTCGCTGCCAAGGCAATCGGATTTCGAGAAGCTTTGGACCCGGGTTTCGCAGGCTACGCCGAGCGAATCGTTCAGAACGCCAACGCGTTAGCCAATGCCC
Organism: Acidimicrobiaceae bacterium; assembly: GCA_002713975.1. Taxonomy (GTDB): domain Bacteria; phylum Actinomycetota; class Acidimicrobiia; order Acidimicrobiales; family Poriferisodalaceae; genus MedAcidi-G3. The sequence continues at coordinate 43,373 of PAVP01000025.1, forward strand.
TCGCGAATCAGGGATTCAGGTTGGTTTCAGGAGGCACGGACAATCATCTACTCCTCGTTGATCTGAGAACTTTCGATGAAGACTTGACTGGCAAAGAAGCCCAAGAAGTACTCGACGAAGGTGGAGTAACTCTCAACCGGAACACGATTCCTGATGACCCTCGTTCGCCATTCGTGACTAGCGGCGTACGCATGGGTGTCGCATCTGTAACTACACAGGGAATGGGAGTCGAAGAAATGGCCAAGATCGCTGATTTCACGGCGCGAATACTCCGACAACGCCACGATGCCGACACGGTCAAGGCCATTGCTGAGGAAGTAGCCGATTTATGCGGTCAATTCCCGCCATACCCAGAGTGAATGCAGCGACAATCACTAGCTCGTAGCACCCTCCNTCAAAGCTCCGGCACTCATAACTAGGCTGGTTGATTAGATACAAGAGTCGTAACGTGCGCCTGTTGTAATTGATGAGTAGGGAAGTCCCGTGAGTAGGACACTCCAACATGCCGTCGTATTAGGCGTAGCAGCCATCGTCACATATCTCTTCACGTTCGTTGTAACAAGAGTGGCCCCCAAATTAGGAGCGGTCGTCGAGCCAGATGATCGACGCGTCCATCAACGTCCAACTATCACCGGTGGTGGAGCAGCGATGTTTGTGGGCTTCTTGGCCGCCCTAGTCTTAGCGAGCCGCTTGCCAGGCTTCACACAGGTTTTCGCAGGCTCATCGGAAGCCTTGGCGGTAGTTGTTGCGGCCACCGTTATGTTCGCTATCGGAGCAGTTGATGATCTGCGAGAGCTTTCAGCTCCAGCCAAGGTGGCCGGACAGGTGCTATCTGGAAGTCTTCTCGCCGTATTGGGCGTCACACTGTTCTATTTCAGAGTGCCTTTTGGGCAGCTTGTTGTCTTATCAGCGGATTGGGCCACTTTGATAACTGTCCTGTTAGTTGTAGTGGTGGCTAATTCGGTCAACCTGATCGACGGTCTAGATGGACTCGCTGCCGGTACCGTCGCAATTGCTGCTGGTGCCTTCTACTTGTACAGCGGGGAATTACAGAATGCCGGACTTATCAGCGACGCCAATCTGGGGCCACTATTAGCGCTCGTGACGCTAGGGATCTGCCTCGGCTTTTTGCCTCACAATTTCCATCCAGCACGAATTTTCATGGGGGACGGAGGTGCGCTGTTACTCGGTCTGCTTATGGCATCCGCGACCATGACCGTAGGTGGCAGAGTTGTTGACCAGTTCAGCGGGCAGGTCTACTTCTTCTTTGCTCCCATAGCGATTCCTTTCTTAATCCTGGGCGTTCCTTTGGTTGACGTTGCCCTGGCGGTAGCGAGACGGGCCTACCGAAGAGAGGGGATCGCGACAGCAGATAAAGACCATCTGCATCATCGCTTATTGAGGATGGGACATGGGCATAGGCGGACCGTGTTGCTCCTGTGGGCATGGACAGCCCTGCTTTCAGGTGTTGCCTTGGTGCCAACATTGACTGGTAGTGGCGATGCTGTGCTTCCCTTCGCCCTAGCTGGTGTCGCTATTTTGCTGTTCTTTTTGCTTCGGCCGAGAACTCGGTTGGGAGAAGAAAGAGAACCAGAAATTAGGCGCGTGTAGAGAAAATAACGGGTTGGCAATTGATTGACCGCAGAGTCGCTTGCAACCGATGAAATACCCCAATTAGGGTGTGGCCGCTTCCCGAAGCATCCCATAATTCTCTACCAGTCCGGAGACTGCCCGTCGCATGCGAGCATCTGCGCTCTACAAGAACAAAATATTCTTCGGCACCGATGATGCCTTTTCGCGCTCGGTTGAAATAGTCGTCACTCCGGCGATTTTTGCAGGGCTGGGTTGGCTGTTCGATAGATGGCTAGGAACAAGCCCATGGATGGCAGCATCCTTTGGCGCAGTGGCATTCTTAGTGAAGGTAGCCGCAGAGTGGTACCGATATGCCGGCCGGATGGCAGGCATCGAAGAAGAAATGGCTTCAAGCCGTCCCACAAATAGCCGTGGTTTAGACCATCCAGAAGAAGTCGACGACCATTTACCGACCGGCGTGACCCTCGAGGAGCGTGCAGTCGAATGAATGGAAGAACTGAGCAACGACTTTCGGGCTCTCACCATGCAGAACAAAATCAAGAGCCCGAAAAAGGCATCGTCGTTGACATGCTTGTTCGGGGAATGAAAGTCGCACCGGTATGGCTGATCTTTTCATGGTTGGTTTGGGGTCTTGATGGGGTCGCATCGTCCGCTTATGGACTTGGCTTAATCTTCGCTAATTTCGCAGCTGCTGCCGCATTTTTGACTTGGGCTGGACGGATCTCGACCGCTGCCCTGATGTTTGCTGCACTAGGCGGATTCATCGTCCGTCTTGCTGTCTTGACTTTGGCAGTTGTAGCCGCGAGTAAAATCAGCGTTTTTGCACCCGTTCCCCTCGGTGTAACGATTATCGTTTCCCATCTCGGGCTGCTGGTGTGGGAGACGCGCTATGTTTCNCTNTCACTCGCNTACCCAGGTCTAGGACCTAGCAACATGACGCCGAAGAAATGCAAGGAGATCAAGTGAATCAACTGCTTGCCGCTGGTGATGGTGGCAGTTCCGGTGGACTGCACTTCCCGGCAATCGAGAGCCTTCTCGAGTGGCCTGGATTCCTTTTTGAAGGCAACACNTNTCTCGAACTGAACAAAGTAGGCNTCATTTATCTCTTCGCGATGGTCGCCCCACTAGTGATATTTACNCTGGCTATTCGNAAGAGCGCNTTGGTNCCCCGTGGAGTTCAAACCGTTGCAGAATCTTCCGTTGACTTTGTGCGCGAAAACGTCGTGATGCAAACCATGGGCCCCGATGGCATGAAGTTCATGCCCTTCCTTCTCTCGCTCTTCTTCTTCATCTTCTTCGCCAACATCACCGAAGTGATCCCTTTCATTCAATTCCCCGCCAACTCGCGAATGGCGGCACCCGCTTTCCTAGCGATTCTTGTCTGGGTCGTCTTCAACGCNGTGGGTATTAAGAGTCAAGGGTTCTTCAGTTACTTCAAGAACACCGTTATTCCACCCGGGGTCCCGGGTGCTTTGCTTCCTCTGGTTGCAGTTATCGAATTCGTTTCAACATTCTTGGTGCGTCCCTTTTCGCTAGCAGTCAGGCTCTTCGCCAACATGCTCGCGGGCCACCTTTTGTTAGTTACCTTCGCAGTACTATGCGAAAATTTGTGGGCTAAGAACATTTTGGTTTCGATCATTTGGGCCCCATTTGTTGTGTTAATTGGCCTCACAGGTTTCGAGATTCTCGTGGCCTTCTTGCAGGCCTTCATTTTCACAATTCTGACTGCCGTGTACATCGGTGGCGCACTACATCCCGAGCACTAAACAAACAAGACACAGGAGAGACGAGTGATTGACTTACTCGCACAAGCTGACACCGCCGTCGATGGTCTTAAGGCCGTTGGTGCCGGTCTGGGTTATGGCCTCGCAGCCATTGGTCCAGGCGTAGGCATCGGTCTGGTAGTTGGCAATGCGATTACCGCCATGGCCCGACAGCCCGAATCCGCAGGTATGGTCCGCACGACCATGTTCCTCGGCATCGCGTTTACCGAGGCTCTTGCCCTCATCGGTTTCGTGGTATTCATCCTTCTGAATTTCGCCTAGGGAGAGACAATGAATTCAATTGGACTCCTAGCGGCGGCTGACGCCGGAGGGAAGGCTTCGAACCCGATACTTCCCGTTTGGAATGAAATTATTTGGGGAGGCGCTGCCTTCGCGATTCTTTTCATTGTGATGGCCAAGTTCGCGTACCCTGCGATTCAAAAGGTGATGGAAGCCCGATCTGAAAAGATCCAAGGTGATCTTGATGCAGCTGACACTGCTCGAAGCGAAGCCGAGGGTTTGCGTGCTGAATATGACGCAAAGCTCTCAGAGGCGCAAGCTGAGGCAGGACGAATTCTTGAAGCTGCTCGGTCTGAGGCCGAGCAAGTTCGACAAGATCGTATTGCCGCCATTGAGCCGGAGATCGAGGAAAAACGAGCGCAAGCTGATGCTGATATCGAAGCTGCCAAGGCGAGAGCACTTGCAGACGTTCGAAGTCAAGTCACATCTCTTGCGGTCGGAGCTGCCGAACAGGTAGTCCGGTCCAGTTTGGACGAGGCTGCATATGCGCGACTGGTTGATGATTACATCGAGTCAGTTGGCAACTGACACTGACATGAAAAAAACTCTCCAGAATTTCCTGAAGAGTTTCCTGGGACCTTGGCACTCAGCCACGGTAACCCGTTACGAATAGAACGAGGAAAGCGATGACCGAGAAAGTGGAAGAGTACGCCGCCGGCCTAGCGAAATTGGCTGACGCCGAAGGTGAACTCAACCGCGTCGCGGATGAGCTATATCAACTAGGTCGAACTGTCGAATCATCGGACGAACTCCGGTCGACTCTCAGTGACAGGTCCATACCTGCTTCGCGCCGAATCGGAGTACTGGAAGATCTGCTCGGATCTAATGCATCGCCGGTGACCCTCAACCTTGTCAGCATGCTCGTCGGTGCGGGTCGAGGAAATCACATAGGCCCAATTTCTGATGAACTAGTTCGCCAAGCAGCAGAGACAAGAGGTCAAGCAGTAGCTGAAGTTCGATCAGCTGTGTCACTAAATGATGATCAACGTGATCGTCTCCGATCCGCGCTTTCTAATGCAACTGGAATGAATATCGACATCGTTGTAGTTGTCGATCCCGACATCCTTGGAGGAGTAGTCGCCCAGGTGGGCGACACCGTCTTCGATGGATCTGTACGTACCCGTCTAGAGAAAATGAAGGAGCGTTTGTCGTGACTGACCTGAGCTTCGATGCCGCAGAGATAACTGCAGCTATCCAAAAGAACCTGGAAGGTTTTGACCCATCGGTAGAGTCCGGAACCGTAGGTCGCATCTTGGAAGTGGGAGACGGCATTGCCAGAGTATCTGGTCTACCGAATGCCTCTGTTAACGAGATCTTGGAGTTTGAGAGCGGGGACGTTGGGCTTGCCCTGAACCTCGATGAGGACTCAATTGGCGCGGTAGTCCTTGGAAACGTCGAGAACATTGAAGAAGGCCAAAACGTTAAATCCACAGGCAGAATCCTCTCGGTGCCGGTTGGTGATGGAGTGCTGGGAAGGGTGGTTAACGCCCTCGGCGAACCGATTGATGGTAAAGGCCCACTAGTGGGATCTGAGCCGCGCCGCATGGAAATCCAGGCACCGGGCATCATGGGCCGACAACCAGTGCATGAACCATTGCAGACTGGCATCAAGGCGATTGACGCCATGACTCCTGTGGGTCGTGGTCAGCGAGAACTCATCATCGGCGACCGGAAGACAGGGAAGACTTCAGTCGCTATTGACACGATCCTGAATCAAGCAGGACTGGGCGTTAAATGTATATATGTCGCTGTCGGACAAAAAGGATCAACGGTCGCTCAGGTTGTTAGCACTTTGGAAGAACGGGGCGCCATGGATTACACCGTCGTGGTGTGTGCGCCCGCTGCTGACGCCGCTCCCTTCAAATACCTAGCCCCCTACGCAGGGTGTGCGATGGGTCAACACTGGATGGAAAATGGTGAGCACGCTCTAATCGTCTATGACGACCTCTCCAAACAAGCCGAAGCCTATAGACAGTTGTCATTGTTGCTTCGGCGCCCACCAGGCCGCGAGGCTTATCCGGGCGACGTTTTCTATCTGCATAGTCGTTTGTTGGAACGCGCTGCGAAACTATCGGATGAACAAGGAGCTGGTTCTTTGACCGCCCTGCCGGTGATTGAAACCAAAGCGGGCGATGTCTCGGCATACATCCCAACCAATGTGATTTCGATTACCGATGGCCAGATATATCTTCAAGATGACCTTTTCAAATCAGGTGTCCGCCCAGCCGTAGACGTCGGAGTGTCAGTGTCACGAGTCGGGGGCGATGCACAGACCAAGGCCATGAAGAGCGTTGCCGGGACCCTGAAGATTGACTTAGCTCAATTCCGCGACCTTGAAGCTTTTGCCACCTTTGGCTCCGAATTAGACGCGGCCTCCGCGGCGCAGTTGGGCCGTGGATATCGACTTGTGGAGCTTCTTAAGCAGGGACTCAATAGTCCAATGCCAGTGGAAGAACAGGTGGTGTCTATTTACACGGGAACCAATGGCCACCTTGACGATCTACCGGTCGAAGATATTCAGCGTTTCGAAGCTGAGCTTATTGAGAACATGAGGACCCGCAATGCCGGACTTCTGGATGAAATCAGGACATCTGGTGTGTTGCCCGAGGACCAGGTAAAGGCAGCGGTGGAATCATTTAAAGCGACGTTCCAAGTAACCGTTGAAGACGACGACAGCGATTCAGAGGACTGACAGACAATGGCAGGCGGTCAGGAGCGCATTCTTAGGCGTCGAATTAGTTCGATTGACGCAACCAAGAAGATNACGCGCGCCATGGAGNTAATCGCAGCATCACGAATTGTTAAGGCTCAAGGACGNGTTCAGGCGGCCAAGCCGTATTCAGAGAAAGTCACCGATGTCATCACCAACCTGGCGGGCGGTGGTGCTGGGGTCGACCATCCCCTTCTCACCTCACCTGAAGAAGTGAGTCGAGTCGCTTATGTAGTGATTGCCGCCGACCGCGGCCTTTGTGGTGGATACAACAACAACGTCCTCAGAGCTGTCGAGCGAGCCATCGCNGCGGATAAGTCCCAGGGACGTGACTACNCNNTAGTNCTGTCAGGCAAGAAAGCNGCNGGCTATTTCTCTTTCCGCGGNTACGAAGTTCATGCNGCCTACGAGGGNTTCTCTGACCAACCCAACTACAGCGACGCTAAAACGATGGCTGAAACNGTTGCGGAGTTGTTTGAGAACGGTGAAGTCCAGCAGGTTCANTTGGCNTACACGCGCTTCNTATCGATGGGNAGCCAGGAAGTAGCAGTTGAACAATTTATGCCGCTAGAGCCANCAGAAATTGGTGCTGACGTCGCCGAAGACACCGACGGTGGGGGCTACGAATTNGAACCGGAACCAGCTGAGATNTTAGGACGACTCCTTCCGCGGTATGCCGAAGCGAGGCTTTATGCGGCGCTGCTNGAATCNTCGGCATCAGAACACGCNGCGCGGCAACGAGCGATGAAAGCCGCNACCGACAATGCTGAAGANCTAAAAATTAACCTCACNCGAATCATGAACCGGGCCCGTCAAGATTCGATAACAACTGAGATTATGGAAATCGTCAGTGGTGCCGAAGCAATGGGCCAAGACGANGATGATGGCCTTGAGGATCTCATCACCCAATCACTTGAGGGTTCGTTCGCGGCCCTCGCATCTGACCGAAACGACGCCTGAAACTTCAGGAGCATTAAATATGACCATGACCGAAGACAACACCGAAACCAAAGACGGAAAGGTTCTCGCTATTGCTGGACCAGTAGTAGACGTTGAATTTCCGCGCGGTTCGCTGCCAGAAATCAACACGTTCGTTGAGATGGAGGCTGAGTTAGAAGGCGAAAGGGTGACTATTGGTGGCGAAGTTGCGCAGCAGATCGGTGAGGGTAAAGTCCGCGTTGTCTGCATGAAGGCCACCGACGGGTTGACGCGCGGTGCTGTAGTGCGAAACACAGGCAGAGGAATTGCAGTACCAGTTGGCGACAACGTGCTGGGCCATATCTTTAACGTGTTGGGCGAACCTCTTGATACCGACGACATCGGGGAGGTACCCGACCGGTGGGAAATCCATCGAGATGCGCCCGATTTCGACACCTTGGAACCCAAAGCAAAACTCTTCGAATCGGGTATTAAGGTCATTGACCTTTTAGAACCATATTTGGAAGGTGGGAAAATCGGATTATTCGGGGGAGCTGGCGTAGGAAAAACAGTTCTCATTACTGAGATGATCAACCGGGTTGCCTCGCAGCACGGTGGCGTATCGGTTTTTGCTGGTGTAGGTGAACGCACCCGTGAAGGAACCGACCTCTACCTCGAAATGGAAGAGTCAGGGGTGCTTGAAAAGACCGCCCTGGTCTTTGGACAAATGGATGAGCCTCCTGGAGTGCGGCTGCGTGTAGCGCTTTCGGCGTTGACGATGGCTGAGTATTTCCGAGATGTTCAGGGTCAAGAAGTGCTCCTTTTCGTGGATAACATCTTCCGTTTTGTTCAAGCGGGATCAGAAGTATCGACACTGCTGGGCCGTATGCCTTCAGCTGTGGGATATCAGCCCAACCTCGCCGATGAGATGGGGGAATTACAGGAAAGAATTACGTCTACATCAGGCCACTCGATTACCTCGCTTCAGGCTGTTTATGTCCCAGCTGACGACTACACCGACCCTGCGCCGTTCACTACGTTCACGCACNTGGATGCGACGACTGAACTAAGTCGTCAAATTGCATCGTTGGGTATTTATCCGGCTGTGGATCCGTTGGCGTCTACGTCAACGATTCTGACTCCTGAGGTCGTAGGAGACAGGCACTACGCGGTGGCTCGTCGGGTCCAAGAGATCTTGCAGCGTTACAAAGAACTTCAAGACATCATCGCCATTCTTGGTCTCGATGAACTATCCGAAGAGGACAGGNTCACNGTTGATCGAGCTCGAAAGATTCAGCGGTTCCTGTCTCAGCCNTTCTTCGTNGCCGAAGTGTTTACAGGCATGCCAGGAATTTTCGTGCCGATTGAGGAAACCATTGAATCGTTCGAAATGNTGTGCAACGGTGATCTCGATCACCTTCCTGAACAAGCCTTCCTAAATGTCGGNAACGCAGAATCNGCGATGGCTAAGGCCCGCGAATTAGAACANTCTTGATTGGTAAGTGAGGCTGATATATGCAAGTTGAACTTGTCTCACCCGAAGCGGTGCTTTTCTCAGGGGAATGTTCTCAAGTCGTTACCCGTACCGTTGACGGAGATATCGCCTTCCTTGACAACCATGCGCCGTTCATTGGCGCTCTTGATATCGGTCAAACACAACTTTGGGCGGACGACGGCGTGGTGTCGTTGGCTATCAATGGCGGATTTGTCGAGGTGAGCGGGAATGCCGTGACCATTCTCAGCGATGCCGCCCTNGCGGCTCAGGACATTGACGTGGCGGACGCCCAATCAGACCTNCAAGCCGCTGANCAGGCCCTTNCCGCAGACGCTGATGACGCTGAGGCTGCAGCTNCTAAGAAGTGGGCCGAAACTCGAATCCAGGTCTCAGANGCNNGCTGANCTCAGNTANCTTCCCGAGGTAACGCNACGTNGCTATTTNTTAGCTACTCNACAAAGAACAATTCGTTTTCGTTGGCAACAACNCGGTAGTAACAACCGGATCTTGTGGNCCCGTCCTGACCNCGAGTGTGACACGCGCCTTGTCCTTCTCGTCGAACTCGGTACAAGAGTGAATTCTGCTCACAATTGACTCGCACATCCACCAACGACAATGTGTCACCTGAAGTGGCGCCTTTGTGCCAGATTTCTTCTCGGGAAGTTGAATAAAGCACTGCGCTTTCAAGNTCAAGAGTCATTCGTAATGCTGTTTCGTTTGCGTAGCCAACGAATAACACATCGCCGGAGTCAGCTTCNTGCAGAACTACGGGCACTACCTGATGTCCACTTCGGCCTATCGAACCGATTTTGTCGAAGTCCAGCTGCTGAGCCGTTCCTTCTTCTAAGTCATTGGTTGTTGACATACGAGTGAGCATAGAGGTGAAGATGATAATGACGCGTTTCGCTATACAACGGTGATGATGTCAGGTGAAGTCNACNGANGAAAATTCGCTNAACTTGTCGATGTTGTGAGTTGCTTCGATCTTGCGGACCGTGCCGCTTTTGGAGCGCATGACCAGAGAATCGGAAATAGCGCCCTCAGAGGTGAACCTGACGCCTCTGAGTAGCTCTCCATCTGTAATGCCAGTAGCAGCAAAGAAAACATCATCAGACCGGACTAGATCATCAGTATGCAAAACTCGGTCAAGATCGTATCCAGCGTCTAATGCGGCTTGCCGCTCGCTGGCGTTTCTTGGCCACAGCTTTCCTTGCATTTCGCCGCCGAGACATTTAAGCGCTGCCGCAGAAATCACACCTTCGGGGGTTCCTCCTACTCCGAAGAGAACGTCAGCACCGTCGCTCGTAGCAGTCGCTATAGCACCGGCCACGTCGCCATCGGGAATTAGGCGAATACGGGCACCGCTCTCCCGGACTTCGTTAATCAACTCTGCATGCCTGTCTCGGTCCAGTATTACGGCGGTCAGGTCGCGAACCCCCCGGCCGGTTGCCTTAGCGATCGCATCTAGATTTTCGGTTGGACTTTTATCGATAGAAATTAAGCCTTTGGACTGTGGACCAACAGCAATTTTCTCCATATAGACACATGGCCCGGGATCAAACATTGTTCCCCTAGGCGCAACGGCGATTACAGAAATAGCGTTGCCCCGGCCAAGTGANGTCAACGTTGTCCCATCAATGGGATCAACTGCTATGTCGGTTTTGGCTCCGGTTCCATCGCCAATAGCTTCACCGTTGTAGAGCATCGGAGCTTCATCTTTCTCACCCTCCCCGATCACGACAAAGCCGTCCATGGGNACTGAGTCGAGGATGATNCGCATAGCGTCTACTGCCGCNCCGTCAGCACCGTCTTTGTCACCTCTGCCCATCCACCTAGCCGCTGCTAAAGCCGCTGCNTCAGTGGTACGCACCAACTCGAGGGCCAGATTTCGATCAGGAAGCTCAGAAAGTGACTCAGCCATACGAACTGACCCTAGCCCCTCGCGGGCCATAAGTATGAGTCACTAGGCAGTTCCGCTAGTAGCGTCCATAAGGTGATTCTGGCAGAGCTCAACGTCTGGCATTCACGGCCCGCGGTTCCTACNCGNCGCGTGGCCTTGGGTGAGGATCAGTTGAGGTTTGACCCCACNCCAGGAACCGGCGGATTATTGCTGGCGGCAGTGGTTGGCGCTCATGCCCAACAANTAGAGGATGANGAAAATAGTGATCTAAGTGATCTNCTAAACCTCATTGAANTCGGNGCTCGAATTCCACANCCGCGCCTCCGCCACCGTCTCCAAGAGGACCGCATNGGGCTCACTCGTTCNACCCATCGACTTGTCGGTNCTCCAGACGGNCGAATTTCNCTNGAGTTGGCNCCTAGCGACCGNCCNGAGCCNCATGTTTTGGCGGCCCTGTATCGGATTCGTCAACAGCCAAGTCCNATGCGNAGAAGCTTATTGACTCTTTTNCGGTCAGCTCGACGGTGGCAAGGNCANGACCACGATGACCTNCTTCGTTTTGTGTCTGGAAAGTCTCCGACNGATCATTGGGGCAANGGTGTAGGCACTGACTCAGTNACNTGGGCACTNNACGTCCTNGGATTCTCTGGTCGACACNTCGACGAGTTACCAGACTCGCGGCAAGTCCGGCGTACGTTTCGTCGTCTACTCCGGACCGCNCATCCNGATCACGGNGGTGTTGCAGAGGACGCNGGGCGGCGNATTGAAGCGCTTACGGCAGCGCGCAANATCCTTCTGAATCANAGGAGCGCCTAATCCCTTGACCTCTAAACATGTTGACCTCGTAGTTGTTGGAGCTGGCATTATCGGTCTGGCGACAGCTCNNCGATATCTTGCTCAGTNCCCCGGAGCATCAGTGCTGGTNNTTGAGNGGGAGTCGGGCTNAGCGTTGCATCAAACNGGTCGAAATTCTGGNGTTCTTCATTCTGGTATTTACTANGCACCTGGTTCCATGAAGGCTGAACTCGCNGTAGCTGGCCGAAGCTCNATGGNTAAATTTTGTGAGGAACGAGACATCGATTACGAGATCTGCGGGAAAGTCATCGTTGCNACCCNGAGCGATGANATAGACCGCCTCCGAGCTTTACGAGAGCGGGCAGACCTTAANGGACTTGACGCNGAACTGATCGACGCCTCACGTNTGAATGAAATCGAACCCCACTGCNNCGGTATTGAAGCACTCCATGTTCCNTCTACCGGCATNGTNTCGTATGCAGCAGTCTGCGAGGTGTTNNCGGCCGAAATAGAACATCAAGNNGGTGTTATCAACTACCAGACCCAAGTNTTGGCAATAGAAGAATCCCNNCANGGCGCCCGCGTCTCAACNTCCAGAGGAGAGGTGGTCGCGGGACTAGTTGTTAACTGTGCCGGTCTTCGTTGNGACCAGGTCGCAGAAATGGTTGGCGCGTCAGAAGGAAATCGAATCGTGCCTTTTCGNGGCGAGTACTTCGAGTTGGTGCCACACCGTCGTGACTTGGTCCGAGGATTGATTTACCCAGTACCAGATCCAAGCTTTCCCTTCCTAGGGGTACATCTGACCCGCATGATTGACGGCTCGGTACATGCCGGTCCGAATGCTGTCTTGGCGATGGCACGTGAGGGGTATAGATGGCGAGATATCGAACCTAGGCAAATCCGGGAGCATCTCGGCAATCAAGGGTTATGGAAATTGGCCCGTAAGTATTGGCGTACGGGAGCCGGCGAAATATGGCGATCAGTGAGTAAGGCTGCCTTTGTGCGTGCTTTACAGCGATTGGTACCGGAAATCGTTGTCCAAGACTTGGAAACTAGCCCAGCCGGAGTGCGGGCCCAGGCAATGGACGCACACGGAGAATTAATGGATGACTTCGCGATTACTCAGACCAGCAACAGCCTGCATGTCCTTAATGCACCAAGCCCTGCAGCCACAGCAAGCTTAGAAATAGCAGGACAGATTGTCCGAATGATTGAAGCCCGTAGTAGCTGACCTAGAAGTTGTTTTGAGCCCGCCCTCGATTTTGTATATCAGCGACTCGTTGGGCCACCTTCTCCGGTTTGAAGTTGGTCTTCTTTAGCCAATCTCTTCCCATTGAAGCTTCTATCTCCCACCCTTCAGCGATGGTGGTACCGGCGGTTCGCTCATAAGTTCTGACCATCTGCTGGACACCGCCTTGGTCATTGGAACGAATGTCAGACGCTAGTGAGTGGACCGTTTCGAGGAGACTGTCATGTGGAACGACTTTATTAACCAGACCCCATTCAGCGGCGGTAGTGGCATCCACGTAATTGCCGGTCAAACTCATTTCTCGAGCTCGCCGGACACCTATTGCTTGGGGAAGGAGCACGCTAAGTCCCCAACCAGGCATCACACCTACCCGGGCGTGGGTATCTGCGAAGGCTGCCCGGTCAGACGCGATAAGAAAATCGCAAGCAAGAGCCAGTTCCAGTCCGCCAGTCACGGCTACTCCGTTAATGGCCCCGATCAATGGTTTTGAGCGGCTGGGGAAAGGTCCACTGGCTTCCAAAGAAGCATCTGGGTCTATATTCCCTCCGGACCCACCTAGTTCTTTGAGATCCAGTCCGGCACAAAACGCTGGATCTGACCCAGTGATGACCAGAACGTCTACAGCAGGATCTTGGTCCAAGGAATTCAGGGCCTGAGGTAGTGCTCTAAGAACCTCACTACTTAGAGCATTTCGCGCCTCAGGGCGATTTAAGGTCACCACGCCTACTCCTTCGATGACGGATGTAAGCACGGCCCCCTTTGCGAACTGAGTAGTTGTCATCTACATGTCCCTCCTCATAAGGATTGACACCTATTCTGCCCCCATAAGGAGTCTGCATGCCGATGATTGAAGGAATGGTTTTGTTCCCTGGTGCGGGAGGTACGAAGGAGCATGCGACCCTCGTGGCGTTACAGGACTCACTATCGCCGCTGCCGGTTATCAGACGCGAGTTCTTGTATCGCCGCGAGGGAAAGCGTGTGCCTCCCAGAGCTCCGAAATTGGTTGCTGAACTTGTTCAGGAGCAACAGGCGATAGCAGATGAATTGGGGTGTCGACCAGATCGTCTTGTTTACGGGGGTCGTTCGATGGGAGGCCGGATCTGTTCAATGGCGGTAGCTGAAGGGATGCCTGCCGCCGGGTTACTTCTACTTAGTTATCCGCTCCACCCACCCGATAAGCCAGACAAGTTACGTGTTGAACATTTCGACAACATCAAAGTGCCATGCCTGTTCGTATCCGGAGACAATGATCCGTTCGGCTCTCCCGAAGAGTTCGGGGAACACCTGACGCAGATAAGAGGGGAAGTAGCCACCAAGTTCCTGGCTGGTGGACGTCATGACCCAACAAGTCGGGCTCATGTCGCAACAATCACTCAAGCCGTAAACGAATGGGCTCTGTTGTCTAAATAGAGCGTCGTGGTTCAATATCCTCAGGATTCAGCGTCTCTAACTCTTGCCGCGTACCTTCGTAGAACCGTTTCCAAACGATCAACGCTGCGATGAGTGGACCTACCCAAAGAACGGTCATAGCGGGGCCAAAAGACCCCCACCGTACGCGCATCCAGCCAGCGGCCACAATCCCGATAGATCCACCCACAACGCCGATTGCGCCCACGATTGTCGCGGCTCGAGCTCGCACAGCTGTAGGGAACATCTCGGCTCGATATACACCTATCGCCGGCAATAGGCCGCTGGCTAGCGTGATAGCGGCCAATGCAAGAGGCCAGAGTAAAACTCCAGAAGAATTGAAAAAGATAGTGGTAAAGCCAAGCCCGATTACTGTCGCCACTCCCACCACGATTCTTCTCCCACGTAAATCAGCTACCCGACCTGCTAGGTAAAGACCGATACCTCCCGGAGTGGCGGTTGTTACCACGAAAAGACTGACCTCGAGAGCGCTGAAGCTGTGTTCGTCGCGCAAATATTCGTTTCTGAACCAATCGATGGGTGAAAGAAAGAGGCCGAGCAGGAAATAGGTTCCCCCCAGTAACGCTAACGGCCTCCAGTAGTTACCNAGCTTNAGGCCGGTTNCATGGTTAATGAATCTNCGACTTTCGGGAAGTCGACGAATGATNCCAACGATCAGNGGGATCATCAACAGCGGGATCAAGAAGATAACGCGCCAGGTCCANTCGGCGATACCGGCTANGGGTTGNGCCCAGACAACNAAACCAGCTCCTAGAGCCGCNGAAAGACCAAGTACNGAGAGACCCCAAGCACGACTGCCCGCTGGTAGNTCTTCNAGAGCGAAAACNACNATTATTGCCNCGAGTGTTGCGTTGCAGGTTCTNACNACTACGAGACAAATAGCGAAGATTTCTATNGAGGGAGCNAGAGCNGCAGCGCATGAGGACGCNATTCCAAANGCCATCGCCCAAGCGAGGATACGNCGCCGTCCATGCCGNTCAGCNANTACGGCAAACCCAATCGCTAGCAAGGTGCCGACACGAATNAGAGCTCCAAGAAACCCTTGNCTCAACTGGTTGACNCTAAATTCGTCTGCNGCGTACGTGTGTGTTTCNGCCGGAGCGTTNGAGAGAAAGCCTGAAAGTAATGCAATGGCNCACAAAGTGGAGAAAATTGTNGTCGCTCTTTGGCCNAAATGATCAGGAGGAGCCCAAAATGGTGTGGAACCGTCATCGCGACGGTTACGAAGAGCGTGGCGAACTGGCCANCGGAACAGAAANCCNAACCATGGGATCGAGAGTTCATAGTCAAATNGTTCAGTGACCAGGTGTTTATTCGGTTNGGAAGTAACNGTGAGGGTCCTCTTGTAAGTCTTGAACGGACCATCAATCAGTGAAAATTGGTTATTCCCTAGATCTTTTTCCTGAACCAAATCGGTTCTTGGGAGACGAACGCGTCTAAGTCCGTCATCGTCTAATTGGTGCGTTATTTCTAAATGAGTCACGGGAGTGATGTGTCCTTCTCCACTTGGATGAACATACTGGAGGGATGGATAAATTCCTTGTGTTGGGAAGTGGGCCTNTAAATGGGGACCTTCATATCGGCGGNGCGAAGAACAGTGCACTA
Source organism: Acidimicrobiaceae bacterium (assembly GCA_002713975.1). Lineage (GTDB taxonomy): Bacteria > Actinomycetota > Acidimicrobiia > Acidimicrobiales > Poriferisodalaceae > MedAcidi-G3. The sequence goes on from PAVP01000025.1 coordinate 59,129, forward strand.
AAACTGATGGCAGCATCGCTGTTAGCTGAAGGCTCAACTTCACTGACTAATGTTCCCGACATAACNGATGTTNCGATCATGGCTGAGCTGCTNGANGCCATGGGNGTCAAGATTCAGAGGACNGGTCAACGCNTCGATATCGATGTCCCCGCTGANATNGACCCGGTAGCGCCCTANAGCTTGGTNGAACGNATGCGGGCTTCCATAGTTGTCTTGGGGCCGCTACTNGCCAGAATNGGTCNAGCCAGAGTGGCGATGCCGGGAGGAGACGACTTTGGGTCTCGCCCGATCGACATGCANTTACAGGGCCTGGAACAGTTGGGAGCAACTTTTTCCTATGAACATGGCGACATAAGTGGNCAGGCTGATCGATTGATTGGATCCGAGGTGTTCTTGGAGTTTCCATCGGTTGGGGCTACCGAAAATTTGCTGATGGCGTCGGTCCTAGCTGAAGGCGTGACGGTTATCGAAAATGCAGCGAGAGAACCAGAAATAACTGACCTCGCAAATTTTCTGTCGCAAATGGGAGCTCAAATTGAGGGGGTAGGAACGTCGCGTCTCACTATTAAAGGCGTTGAGACGCTGACTCCTGTTACCTACTCCGTGATTCCTGACCGCATAGAAGCAGCAACATATCTCTCTGCTTTGGCTGTCTGTGGGGGACAGATTCGGCTACGAGGCGCCCGCCCGGATCACATGGAGATGCTTCTTCGCAAGCTTGAAGAGATGGGGATGAATCTAGAGGAAGACGATTCAGGCCTACGGGCCGAGGTAACTGGCCGCCTCGAAGCTGTTGATGTATCGACGCTCCCTTACCCGGGTTTAGCTACTGACTACAAACCTTTTTTGGTTGCAGCGCTCACTGTTGCGCATGGAGCGGGAATGGTCACAGAGAACATATTTGCCGGACGGTTCCGATACATAGATGAGTTGGTTCGGATGGGTGCGGAAATACGAGCTGAGGGTCGCCACGCGGTAGTGCGCGGTGTTGACCGGCTGTCAGGTGCCCCGGTAAGGGCTCACGACATACGGGCTGGAGCAGCATTAGTCATTGCGGGATTGGCTGCGGATGGAGAAACGGTTATTTCGAACGCTCATCACGTGGACCGGGGATATGAGGATTTGGCAGGTAAGCTCTCGTCCGTCGGCGCCAAAGTCGCGCGAACTTGATTGATGATCTACTAACCGACTGTCTTAGATGAACCGGCCGAGCACAGACCCCATCGCCTTGTTTGAGGCGGCACGTGAAGGGAAGCGTTTAGCCTTGGCAAGACTCATGTCCCTCGTCGAACGCGGGGGCGATGAGGCGCGTGTATTGGGGGCTCATACCTACGCCGAAGCCGGAGCCGCGTACACCGTCGGAATGACGGGTGCACCAGGCTCAGGAAAGTCCAGTCTCGCTGCCGAGTTGGCTTCAGTTGTCCGCTCAGAACAACAACGGCTAGCCATTCTGGCAGTGGACCCCTCGTCTCCATATACCGGTGGAGCGATCTTGGGTGATCGAGTTCGCATGCAAGACCACGTGACGGATGACGGAATTTATATCCGATCCATGGCGACCCGAGGTCATCTGGGAGGGCTGAGTCTCGCTACACCNCAAGCCATCCGTGTGCTTGANGCATTGAGTTGGCCCTGGATACTTGTTGAAACGGTCGGAGTTGGGCAAGTAGAGGTGGAAATAGCGGGAGCTGCAGATACGACAATCGTGGTTGTGAACCCGGGTTGGGGCGATTCCGTTCAAGCTAATAANGCTGGACTAATGGAAGTGGCCGACATATTCGTAATCAATAAATCTGATCGTAAGGGTGCGGATGACACTCGACGAGATATTCAACAGATGCTCGAACTTTCGTCGCTTGGGGACTGGGAACCTCCCATCGTGATGACGGTGGCCACTGACCAAATTGGTGCTGATGAGCTGTGGCGAACGGTTGCAGAGCACCGGTCTTACCTCGAAGAAAGTGGTGAGCTTCAGGCACGGCGCAGCCTTCGCGTCCAGGCTGAACTGACTGAAATCGTGAGTCAAAGTCTCGAACAGCGAGTGATCACCACAATGGAAAGCTCAGAGACAGCCGAGCTAAAAGAGAAGTTGGCGCGCGGAGAGATTGATCCGTATGCGGCAGCGGCTCGCCTCATTGATTTGTCTGATGGTTGAACTAATCGAGCTCGCCTCGCGCTANAGCGAANACGGCNTCTCTTTCNNTTGGNGACAAANTGAGGTCCAGTAGCCGGAGTTCTGCCGCTCCGCGNACCTGNGCNAAGACCTCNGCAGCACCGAATTCGTTCACAAAAACNTTGGCGAATCGTTTCCTGAGGCTGCCNATAAGTAAATGGGCTAGCCGCCCGCNGTTCGATTCGGCNGTTCGGAGAATCACATAGGTCACNGCTGCATCAAATGACGAGGANCCGCGAGATGACCTGTTCCAGTTCANCACTATTGGTTTACCGTTNCTCATCTTGATNGTGCCNGGATGTAGGTCCAAGTGNACGATGGAATCACCTTCGCTGACCNTCTCCCAANCTGATGGAGCGGGGATTTTTCCNAGTGCTTTGTGNAAACGGGCAAGGTTTTTTGCATGTCTGTTCAATGTCCATGGCCTTGATGTGAGNTCTTCCAACATTGTTGGACCCTCGATGCGCTCTATCACGAGCGAAGATGCGGATAAGCGTTCGGCTAATTGAGGGGCCGGAAACCCTGTAGCCGTCATTATCTCCAACGCTTCAGCTTCGCGGGATAAGTCCTGCTCTTGGGTACTTGTACGAATCACATGATCTGGCCCGTAGTGGCGCAGTTCCCATTCAGAACCGACGCTGATGAGTCCTCCCGGCTCTACTCCCGTCCCCGCTTCCTGTCGTTGGAGAATTTTTTTTCGGAGACTTTTCAAATTTCGTTGCCAGATTGCGGTCAGAATTGGTTTCGCAAGTCTTTCTCCAATCTTGCCCGCGAAATGCCACGGCAAATCAATCGACTCATCCCAGCTGAAACGAGTGCCTGCTGAAATAGGGGAAAGGGTGAATTGGCCGACTCCAGCCACGAGGCCCGAGTGTTTAACAGCCATGAGTTTCTCAGGTTCCCACGCAACCACTTCCATATGATCGCGAAGCCGAAAAGGACCGACAGCCGTTAGACAAACAAAGGTAACTCCGAGACCTTCGGAGACTTCCGATGTCAATTCCACACTGAGTGCATCCATCATCCATTCAGAATGCTTCGTGATGTCTCGTAAATAAGCCCATACCTCTGTAGGGGCTGCAGGGAGATCTATCGAGACCTGGACGTCCATTGACCTTTGCCTTCTATTTCCGGAACACAATTAAGAACTGGCTGAAGCGTAGACCGAGACATGATGATCGCTGCTGCTGGTGAAGGGCCTTTGATGCCAATCTTGCCACCTTTCCACCAAATCCAAGCCGTTTCGAGCGGCTATCTGGTCTAGTTCATCGGGTGTCTTGATAAGGATTCGCCAAGGTCTAAGGATGGGTCCTGCTTCACCCAACTGGACGCTTTGGCCTCGCACAACTCCGGAGATCTTTTCTCGGACTGTGATATTGAGCACAGTAGCTTCTGTCGTGTGGCGGGACTCGATGCCCCTGGTCGGTAGAAGAGAATAATTTGATGGCACAAAAGCTTCTAAGACAAATAGGCCGTCGGGTGTTAAGTGGTCGCTTACTAGCTGAAGACACCTTTCTTGGTCGTCTGGATCGACAAGATTAAAAAACGTGTTGTATGCACAAAAAATTACCTTGAACTGCCCAGCCGGAAGCCANCTAGACATATCTGCTAAATGAGTGGTAACCAGCCCCGAAGTATCTCTAGCAGCTAGATGTTTGAGCATTTCTGAAGACGAGTCCACACCAGTGATAGGTACTCCAGCGGCTGCGATTGGTAGCGCTAAGCGACCGGTCCCAACGCCCAACTCTAAGACATCGAGACCTTCGGAAAGATTGCTTATGAGAGCCACTGTCCCTTCAACATCTGTGACCTGCTGGTACCAATCGTCGTAAACATCAGCAAAGGCATCTCCGTAGGTTGAACACAGGTAGTTGACTGAATTCGACAGCTCCATGTCGCTCACTTTATTTCGGGGCGTAGCCTTGGAGTGATGGAGACAGCCAAGTTAGATCGCCCGGTGTACCTCGATTGTGCTGCCTCGACTCCAGTTAGGCCAGTTGTTCTTGATGCAATGATGCCCTACTTAACCGAGCATTTCGGTAATCCATCGGGTGCGCACCGAATGGCTCGGTCCTCCAGAGCGGCTATCGACGATGCTCGAGAAGTCTGTGCAACGCTTTTAGGATTTGGGCCACATGAGATTGTCTTCACTAGCGGCGGTACTGAATCAGACAATCTTGCGATTCATGGAGTATGCAACCTAAATGGAATCGCTGTCTGTCCTGAAACCGAACATCACGCAGTGCTTTATCCGGTGGAATCTCATAATGGGCGGCTGGTTGGAGTCACTTCGGACGGTGACATCGATCTCGAACATCTCGAAGCCGTGCTTGANGAGGATGTTTCGGTTGTGTCGGTGATGTTGGTNAACAATGAGTCNGGCAGAATTATTGATCTCGANGCGGTTGCTGAAGTNAGAGATCGTTGCGCNCCTCAGGCGTTGTTGCACACAGATGCCGTTCAAGCNGTTAATTGGCTCGACATTGTTAATGCTGCGCGTCGGGCAGACATGATGTCGCTTAGTGGGCACAAATTTGGCGCACCNAAAGGGATCGGCCTGTTGGCGGTNCGAAACCAGGTTGCCGTAGTTCCGCAAATACTNGGNGGGGGACAAGAGGCAGANCGCAGGAGTGGAACACANAACACGGCCGGCATCGTNGCGTTAGGNGCCGCTTTANAGTGCCTNGACGAATCAAGGGAGAGTGAGATTGNTCGNTTNGGNGNCCTCAGCGAACGGCTCGCTAGTGNCCTANCTGCGGCGATACCTGGTTGTTTTGAAACGATTNCNCAGTCACAAAGNGCTGCNGGGNTTCTGCAGNTAGTTATTGAAGATGTCGAGAGTGAAGCTTTGCTGGTGTTGCTCGAACGACATGGGGTGATGGCNTCCGCTGCTGCGTCTTGCGCTTCTGGAGCCATGGATCCTTCACATGTATTAGCTGCTATGGGAATGGACAGGACTGTNGCTGCAGGATCATTGCGGCTTTCGCTTGGCTGGTGCACTGAAGATTGGGAAGTTGAGCACGCTGTNGAGGCGATACCTNGCTGTGTGGANCAGCTCAGAGGTGCATCGTGAGTCGNGTGTTGGTNGCGATGTCAGGNGGTGTCGACAGTGCTGTTTCGGCTGCCCTCATGAAGGAACAGGGCCATGATGTAACCGGGGTGACTCTCAAACTTTGGGGAGGCCCNCAAGATCAAGGGTGCTGTTCGGTTTCCGATGTCGATGACGCTCGTCGTGTCGCACAGCAATTAGATATTGATCACTTTGTCTTCAACTACGGCGAAGAGTTTGATCGACATGTGGTTGGTCCGTACGTAGACGCTCATGCGGGAGGTTTGACCCCTAACCCATGCATTGAATGTAACCGGCACATAAAGTTTGATGCCCTCGTCAGTCGCGCCAAGAAATTGGGATTTGACTTCGTGGCTACTGGCCATCACGCCAGAATTATCGAAACCGATCGAGGATTGCGACTCGCGCGCGGGGTCGATGACAGCAAAGACCAGTCCTACGTCCTATACATGCTGACAGCTCAGGACCTCTCCAGGCTTCGGTTCCCAGTTGGAGAAATGACGAAAAGCGAAGTGCGCGAGTTAGCGCATCAAAAGGGTCTTCGATCAGCGGCAAAACCCGATAGCCAAGACGTTTGCTTTATCACGGCATCTGAGGGACGTACCAGTTTTCTGTCGGACCGGCTTGATCTACATCCCGCTGATGTCGTCGACGCAGAGGGTAACGATCTNGGCACTATTGACGCGGTTGAGTTGGTAACCATTGGCCAACGAAGAGGACTGAACCTTGGTGGCAACGCGGATAGGACCTACGCGGTCCATGTTGATGTTCCATCTCGACGAGTAGTCGTTGGCAGTGCCCAGGATTTACTTTCAGAGCAAGTGCAGTTGGCTGATCATGTGTGGGCAGACAAGCCCTACATAGGACCAGTGCAGGTTCAAATCAGTGCTCACGGAAACCANGCNNCNGGTTCTNTGACCGCCNATGGCAACGTGCAGTGGGTTGACGCCCACCGGAAGGTGGCGCCAGGCCAAGCCGTGGTGTTNTATATCGANGNCCTNGTCATTGGCGGAGCTACNGCNATATAGGNGTCAACGCACGAGTCTGCGCAGACGAGCNTCTTGCANNACTGCTCCAGGNCGAGTTGGTGAAAANAAAACNATTTTTGCCCATTTCACTTCGCTCACNCCGCGAGACCTTGGCACNACCTCCACTTCNCCATGAAGAGTGACTTGNAGNACAGGACCTAAGGCNAANTGGCTCACGTCAACGACACCTTCGGCTTTNATATCAGCNTCGGCTGGAGCAGGNCCNAANGAAATNATGTCTTGACGACGAAGAAGAAAAGGTTCTCTNGTAGCCAAATGATCATGGATGACGAAGCCGTTTGGTACGAANACGANCCACCTTCGCGCAAGTTGATGCATTGNNCTGCAGCCGAATACAGCGATCGGCCATCCGATTGCNAGCGCAGGCACTCCAAGACGCCAATTATCGGAGACGATCAAGATGGGGCCTGAAGACGCGCTCAAGATCACTATCCCCCAGACCAGCGCTAATGGTCCAACAAGAATTGCGCTCGGGATGCGAAGCAAGAACCGCTTTTCGTCGCCGTAGCTAATGCCATCGACCATNACGTTGCCGGTTTCGGGCAGTAGNGCCAACAAACTCACGACTGCAGCGTGAACGAGAGCCACAACGAAAATGCCTGTCGAAATACGGGAATACAAATGTGCAGCAAACAGGGCGGGAAGCATTGCTGGCGCAAGAACACGCATCATCGTTAANCCCCACGGCCTTTTAAGNATNAAACATCCCAGGACGAACCCCCACACAANCCAGAAAGCGATCGACGCCCACNCCTGTCGCTGGGTTACGTCTTCTGTCAGTGCTGAATCGATGGCAGCCCCGANCGAAAATGGCATTGCTGCCCAGANGCNGAGCAAAATTGTAAGAGGATTGACNACCTTCACACCCCAATCGTGGCTCATCTGAGGNGGTTGTTCCTAACTACTGAACTTTTAGAACGACAAAACCTNGGCTTCNGGCTAGCTAGAGTCGGTCCTGTCATGACTGAATTGGATTCAGATCAAGATCGCGTGATTCAGTTACGCGACCAGATCGCAGCTCACAACGAGGCTTATCATGGGCGTGACGAGCCAACCGTTCCAGATGCAGTCTATGACCGGTTATTACGCGAGCTCGCTGAAATCGANGCCCGTCACCCTGACCTGGTGACACCAGAATCGCCCACTCAATCGGTNGGTTCGGCTCCNAACGAAATTTTTNCTCCTGTNGAACACAAAATTCCCATGATGTCNCTCGANAACGCCATGGATATGGAGGAGCTTCAATCATGGTACGAGCGAGTCTTNAANGGNNTANANGGCGCAGANNCNTGTCAGTTTGTATGTGAACTGAAGTTTGANGGACTNGCCGTCTCCATTCGATACGAAAATGGAGAATTAGTTCAAGCGGCAACTCGAGGCAACGGTCGAGTCGGAGAAGATGTCACGCATAATGTCCTAACGATCGAAGATATTCCTCACCAAATTAAGAACGCTCCCGAGGTGCTTGAGGTCCGGGGCGAGGTCTACCTGCCAATTTCTCGTTTCGAAGCCCTAAACGAAGAACAACTAGCAAAGGGCGAACCAGTATTTGCTAATCCGAGAAATACGGCGGCAGGAAGTCTTCGACAGAAAGACCCGACAGTCACAGCGTCGAGGANGCTGGCTTTTTGGAGNTATCAGATTGGCGAGGTCCTNGGTGGTCCGCAGATNNCTTCATCGGAAGAGACTTTTNANCTACTGCAGAGTTTGGGGCTTCCGGTTAACCCCGAAGTCACTGAGTTCTCGGAGTTTTCCGACGTCCAAAAATTCTGTGAATTCTGGAGGTCGAAACGTCATGAACCTGATTACGAGATCGATGGCGTGGTCGTCAAGCTTGCCGATCTAGCCCAACGTGAAATGTTGGGATCCACAAGTCGGGCTCCACGTTGGGCGATCGCTTTNAAGTTTCCTCCNGAAGAAAAANTTACGCGTNTNGTCAATATCAACGTTTCGATAGGGCGTACNGGTCGCGCGACCCCGTTTGCTGTTCTTGAACCCGTATTNGTTGGGGGNTCAACGGTTGGAATGGCGACGTTACANAACGAAGATCAAGTNGCTACTAAAGATGTTCGCCCCGGCGACATGGTGGTNGTTCGTAAAGCNGGTGACGTTATNCCAGAAGTTGTNGGNCCAATCTTGGCTGANCGCTCTNTTANCTCGAANCCCTGGGNCTTCCCAAAGGTGTGTCCGAGCTGTGNCNTAGCCCTAGAGCGTNTGGAAGGTGATGCGAACACCTANTGNGTCAATCGATCGTGTCCCGCNCGTGTAGAGACNGGNATCAGNCATTTTGCGAGCAGAAATGCCATGGACATCGAGGGCTTGGGTGAACGGACAGTTCGCGGACTCGTAGAGCAAGGCATGGCTGATGACGTTGGTGATCTGTTTGCTTTAACTAAGCCGCAACTCATGGAACTTTTGGTGAGCGACTCCTCAAACGAAACTTTGGTCAATAACTTGATGTCCGCCATCGACGCAGCCCGAGAACGACCCTTGGCCAACGTCCTGATAGGGCTAGGCATCGAGCATCTAGGCCCAAGTGCAGCAGAACTCATTGCCCGCAGATTCGGCAACCTAGATGTCATCGCGGAGGCAGAAACTGGCGATATCGAAGCCATAGACGGGATTGGGCCCGTCATAGCCCAAAGCGTCACAGAGTTCTTTGCCGATGATCACAATAAGTCTGTCGTTGAGAAGTTCCGACTGTATGGGGTGCGTCTAGATATCACTGACGGTGAGGCAGATGCACCGCAGCTGCTTGTGGGCCATTCGATCGTAGTAACAGGGTCTTTGGATGGTTGGTTCCTGAGTCGGGATGAAGCGAAAAGATCGATTATCGCTAGAGGCGGCAAATCCCCCGGCAGCGTTTCGAAGAGCACATATGCGTTGGTTGCAGGTAACGATGCTGGTCAGTCGAAAATGGATAGAGCATCTGAGTTAGGCATCCCGATAGTGGGGGAGAAAGAACTCCGCCATTTGCTTGAAGAAGGACAACTGCCGTAAGGAGCTGAATTAGAAAGAGGTCCAGCACCACTGATAATTAATGTTGTCTGCCTCGACATCAATGATCGGGATAGCGATAACCCTGGCGCAAATGAGCCCTCGCCGTAACTGAGAGATCACCATGTCACTGCCGGGACTAAAGAAGAATTCTCCCAGTTGTTGAGTACCAGCATCTAGCTGGTTATTGGGAATAGGGACGTCATCAATTATCAGAGTTGGTTCCCAACCAGGACTTAAGGAAACACCGACCAAGGTCTGTTTCGGAGCTTGGTCCCCTTCTTCGGGGATCACTGCTAGGAGTCCACTCGGCAAAGTAGTTGGCTGTGGCGCCCCTCGAGTCGAAGAGGCGACCCAAATCACCAACCCTAAAGAGAGGATTACCAATATTGTCAAGGATGAGGCAACACCTTTCCTAAGGCTCCAGTTCACAGCGTCATGGTCCATTGACTCATCGCTTTTTCGAGGCTTCTCCACCTCCCTATCATGGCCGAATATCGAGCCGGTTGAAATTCGACGCGATGAGAGTGCCCGCTACTAGCGATACTGTCGGGTTGTGCCTCTTGACGAGTCAGACGAATTAACGGGTCGCGTTCTAGATGACCGTTACCGACTCATGACCTACCAGAGTCACGCCCAGGCTTCAGTTAACTATCTCGCTCATGACCTAGAGACTGGTGATCAGGTATCCATCAAGATTTTTGGTCCTTCGATTTCTGAAGATCTTGAATTTGCAAGACATCTCGTAGTTGACACAACTAAGGCGGCGTTGGTGTCGCACCCCTGTATAGAACAGGTACGTGACTGGGGCCGATTTCAAGAGAGCGCCTACGTCGTAGTTGAACATTGCCCCGGGGTTACTCTTAGATCCTTCTTGGCAGCCGGGCATAGGCTTAGCACGGCCCAAGCGGTCAAACTAGGTGTCGAACTCGCCTCGGGTCTTCAAGTCCTTCATGGGAACGAGATTTGCCATGGAGATATTTCACCGGACAACGTGATCCTAGGTTTGAATACATCTTCGAAACTTTCGGCAGTTTATTTGGGTAATGCGCTAGGAGCCGCTGAAGCCGGACGTCTTGAACTTGTGGGAACTGGTGTTGACGACCGGTCACAGGAGTTTCTGGCGCCTGAAACTAGTAACGGTTTTAGTAGTCCGGAATCTGATGTCTATTCCCTTGCAATGACTCTTCGGGTTGCGGCCGAGGGAACTTCGGCCAAGACGGAAGCTGCTGACGCAGCGGGCCAAGAAAAAATTTCTAGCAGACCGGATCTTGGTGGGGCACAAGACATTCTTGAATCGGCTCTGGATCCTGATCCAGACATGCGTTGTGATGCCAAGTTTCTGATGGAAGGACTTATTGACGCGGCCGCGAGCTTTGTGAAACCGGCGCCGATTGCGATCCCTGAGTCCCTTGTGAGTCCGCTCACACCCGCGAATCAGGGTCAGCAGCGAGTCCTGGCTGAAGCTACAGACTTCAATCAAGTTCGTTGGCGGCCCGTGTGGAAAGTNGGAGCNGCTGCGCTNGGTNTTCTGATNTTGCTTTCTGNNGCAACTGCGTGGGCTGTGAGTAGTGTCCGNCCACAAGGTGTTTCTACNNACCTGGTTGACCAGTACACCGGTCGCACNATNGGTGAGGTTCGGGCCNTCGCTGACTCAGTNGCCTGGATTCTTGATGAAGACCAGGTCCGTACCGACGAAGTCCCAAACGGAATCGTGATAGCTCAGCGGCCCGAAGCTGGCAGCCGTCTTGCAGAAGGAGCGATGCTTATCGTTGAAGTGGCCAGCGGACCGCGCCTGCGGATGACCCCGCTAGTTCTCGGTTTGTCAACTGAGGCTGCTTCTGCTCGGCTTGCAACCAAAGGATTTGAAGTTGACCTNGTNCAGCCGCTNTACGACGAGACGATCCCANCCGGTGAAGTNATANAGCTCTTGATTGATGGNGAGACAGAGTTGGCCGGGTCTTTGNGAGAACCGGGAACTCGGGCGGTGCTTGTTGTTTCCGGAGGCCCNGTCCCTCGNACCGTTCCNCANNTAATAGGTCTTGATCAGGAAAGTGCCGAGGANGCNCTGAATGCNCTTCAATTAAATAGCGNGCNGANANTGANTTACGAGGTCAGTGACTCCGTGCTNGAAGGCTTAGTTCTGCGGCAGAGCTTGACNCCNGGCTTGTTGGTGGAACGAGGGTCCACGGTCTCATTGACGCTTTCAGCTGGTCCCGATCGACGAGAGGTGCCTGATATGAGAGGTCTTACCGTTGNGGAAGCCGAGCAACGTCTAGNTGAGGTGGGACTCAANCTCGGNGAAANTGCGGGTGAAGGAGAGCTGGTTCAGGCAACAGAACCCCCAGCTGGAACTATGTTGGCGCCGGATTCTGCTGTTNTCTTGTGGGTCNTGTCTGATTAATAACCAAGAGTTGTAGCTAGTTNCCGATTTGGAACGAAAGTAGCCCCGTAGAATTCTCTANATGGCATCGGGAAACAGTCCAGCGCGACTGGAGCGAATCGAAAAGCGTGAACGTAACGCCAAATGGCCGAATCCCCCTATGTACATAGATATGTCTGAATGCATCAACTGTGATGCATGTGTTCGCGCCTGTCCGCCAAATTTCGGCGCGATCTTTAATCATGGTATNGANGTGATTATCTTGCCGGAATTGTGTTCGGGCTGCGATAAGTGTTTGGATCCATGTCCCGTAGATTGCATNTATCCTCTTGCCGCTGAGGATTGGGAACCCTCATCTGNGGAATGGTGGCAAGAACCCCTGAGCGAGAACGACCCCTACATGTGAACTGCTTTGGAGATTAAACACTATGAGCCAACCACTTTCACAAGATCTTGTTGCCCACATAGCTTCACTAGCGCGTATTGAGCTCGATCCTGAGGAATTGGTTCACTTCACTGAGCATCTTGGAAAAATACTTGATCATGTCAGTCAGTTAGAGGGGCTCGATCTTGAATCCGTTGAAGCAATGTCGCACCCGTACCCACTATCGAATGTTCTCAGAGATGATGTCGTGGGNCCTACTATCGAACCCCAAGAAGTGTTGGCACAAGCTCCAGATGTTGCGAATGGCCAATTCCGGGTTCCCCCTATTTTGGGAGAGTCATCTTGAACTCCGCNAGAGAATTGGCATCGGATATNCGGGAATCNCGTAAAAGCGCGATGGANGTTTTGGANGACTTCCTCCAGACAATTGATGCCAAAGAGCGAGANGTTCATGCNTTCAATTTGGTTGACCGTGAAACGGCTATNGAGGTNGCTGGCAAGATTGATGAANCCGTTGCCTCCGGGCGNGACCCTGGNCCGCTNGCNGGCGTNCCGGTGGCTNTAAANGACAACCTNTGCACCAGAAATCTTGCNACCACCTGTTCTTCGCGGATCCTTGAGGGATGGGAGCCNCCATACGANGCCACCGTTGTGCAACGACTTCGCGCAGCGGGNGCTGTCATCATNGGCAAAACTAACNTGGACGAGTTTGCGATGGGAAGTTCGACNGAACACTCTGCCTTCGGCCCGACACGCAACCCTCACGACCTAACTCGAGTACCCGGAGGATCCAGCGGCGGATCTGCCGCTGCCGTAGCCGCGGGCTTTGCTCCCCTCGCTTTAGGTTCAGATACTGGAGGATCGATCCGACAGCCAGCTGCGCTCTGTGGAGTGGTAGGTGTAAAGCCGACGTACGGCCTGGTCAGTCGATATGGCCTAGTGGCGTTTGCCTCATCATTCGACCAGATCGGTCCCTTTGCCGACGATGTTGCAGACGCGGCCTTAGTTTTGGAAATAATTGGAGGTCACGACCCTCTGGATAGCACGTCGATTCCTTCACCAGTACCTGACCTCAGTCATGGTCTCGAGCGTGGAGTTGAAGGTCTTCGCGTTGGGTTGGTTTCTGAACTCTTGGAAGGCATTGATGAAGATGTCGTGGCCCAAGTTCACCAAACCGCTGACGCTTTAAGAGCTGGTGGAGCCACCGTCGACTTGGTTTCGGTACCAGCGGTTGAATACGGGCTAAGCGCGTACTATGTGATCGCACCAGCCGAAGCCTCCAGCAACCTGGCTCGGTACGACGGTGTCCGATATGGCCTCAGAGCCGAAGGCAGCGAGGTAGCAGCCATGAATTCAGCTACCAGAAGAGACGGGTTCGGCGACGAAGTCATCGCCAGAGTTATGTTGGGNACGTTCGCTTTGAGCGCTGGCTACTATGACGCCTATTACGGAAAAGCTCAGAAGGTCAGAACTCTNACCAGGAGAGACTTTGACGCGGTCTACGCGAACCATGACCTTCTCTTATCGCCGACCTCNCCGTCAGTAGCGTTCAAATTTGGCGAGCGGTCCGACCCGATGAACATGTACCGATGCGATACCTGCACCGTGCCGAGCAATCTGGTTGGCGACCCTGCGATTTCCGTTCCGTTCGGAACGGGCGAGAGCGGAATGCCAGTTGGGGTGCAGATAATGGCACCCCAATTAGGGGAAGCACAGATGTTTCAAGCGGCGTCATTTATCGAGTCGCAGGCTCCGGAGCGAGGTANNGCATGACTGATTGGGAAGTNGTAGTCGGCCTAGAAGTTCACGTGGAGTTNGCAACNGAAACAAANTTGTTTTCACATGCGCCNAATAGATTNGGCGACGANCCAAANACNAATATCACCCCGGTCTGTCTTGGTTTACCAGGGTCCCTACCCGTTTTGAATCGGCGAGCGGTGGAACTAGCTATGACCATNGGATTGGCTCTGGGTTGTGAAATTCANCCGTCGGTNTTTCATAGAAAAAACTATTTCTACCCNGATATGCCTAAGGATTATCAAGTAAGTCAGTATGACCGNCCTATCTGTGTTGACGGCATGTTGGANTTGCCGAATGGGACGCGTGTGGGCATTGAACGTGCTCATCTTGAGGAAGATGCNGGGAAAACCACTCACCTNGGTGGAGAAGANGGCCGAATACATGGAGCTCAAGAGGCCNTNGTCGACTACAACNGGGCNGGNGTTCCTCTATTGGAGGTCGTNTCCAGGCCAGACATTAGATCCGCCGAAGANGCCAGGGCCTATGTTGAAGAACTCCGAGCNATACTGATAACNACCGAAGCNTCGGAAGCGCGCCTTGAAGAAGGNTCAATGCGTGTTGANGCGAACGTNAGCGTGCGTCCGGTCGGTTCGCAGGAGNTGCGTACNCGTTGCGAAATNAAGAACCTCAATTCGCTNCGGTCGTTNCAGCGNGCNGTNACCTATGAAGCNGAGCGTCACATAAACCTCTATGAGGCTGGCGAANAACCGAGACAAGAAACCCGNCATTGGTCNGAAGATGGGAGAACACACACCNTNCGATCGAAAGAAGAAGCTAACGATTACCGNTATTTNCCGGAACCGGACCTCGTNCTGCTCNACCCTGACAGANGNTGGATCNACGAAATAGCGGCANCTATGCCGGAACTACCGGCACGGCAGAGAGAAAAGCTCGTCGCTCTTGNTGGGGTTGACATGGAAACCGCTGCCACTGTCGTGAGTAAGGGACTGGCGCGGTTGGTTTCGAACGCCGTAGCCCTTGGTGCTAATGCCGGCCGAGCCATCAATCATGCAGTCCAGAACCTGGCAATTGATGGAGCAGAAAAACTCGATCCCGCTCATTTTGCTGAATTGATTGAGATGGAACAGGTGGGTGCGTTAACTGCTACGCAGAGCAAACAGATTCTTGCCGAAATGGTCGAAAGTGGGCTCGACCCCACCTCGATAGCTCAGAAACATGGATTCGAATCAATGGATTCGACNGAGCTAGAAAAGATGGTTGATGCNGCTATAGCGGAGAATCCGGANGCGTGGGAGAAGTTCTGCGANGGCGAAGAAAAGGTCCAGGGCGTGTTTGTNGGGGCNGTTATGAAAGCNTCAAAGGGGCAAGCTGACGGTAAAGCNGTCTCATCGATTCTTCGACAGCGCCGGGGTTGAGCTTCCCCAATAAATTTATTTGACTATTTGAGGAAGTTTCTTGGCCTGTTTGACCCAGGCGCTGACCTCTTTTTTCGAAGGCAGACGATTAACTAGTCTTTTTCGACGCGTTGCGTTTTCGGTGACTAGTGATTGGTGCAGGTGCGCAGGTCTACGTTTTCGAAGTTTACGAATTGAGTCGACTCCGGCAGCCTCTAGTAGTTGGGCATACCGGGTAGAGATACCGTTTATTCGCATTAGATCCGCCTTGTTGACCCACTCAAGGACCCTGCTCTCAGCTACGCCCACGGTTTCGGAAATGATGCGTCGACCCCGCCTAGTTGCCCCAGCCTTCAATAAATTTTGGCAGGACCCTAGGGCTGCCGCTTTCAGGCGCGCCTGATGACGACTGCCGATGTCCTCGATCGCTTCGATCGATGGCATAGGAACCTCTATCTCCGTTTGCAGTACAAGTTTGTAGCACTAGATCTGGTCCAATGGTTGGTGGAGTGTTATTCGACGCCAACGCGGATCCAGCCCTCTTGTTTGAATCTGCCCCATACGACCCCGCCCCGGAAGATCATTAAGGCGACCAGACANGCCCATAGCCAACCCATCCCCAGATTCGTGGTAGCAAACGCGCACACGGCGAACCCGGCGAAGGTACCGATCATTGCCCATGCCAAGAANCGGAGATCTCCNGCACCGATCAGGATCCCGTCAATCCCNAATACCAGAGCNTTCANAGGCTGGCTTAGAGCGACAAAAATAAAAAGAAACCCGGTTAACTCTGCCACGCTTGGATCGTT
Organism: Acidimicrobiaceae bacterium; assembly: GCA_002713975.1. Taxonomy (GTDB): domain Bacteria; phylum Actinomycetota; class Acidimicrobiia; order Acidimicrobiales; family Poriferisodalaceae; genus MedAcidi-G3. The sequence continues at coordinate 75,150 of PAVP01000025.1, forward strand.
AGTAAATAANTTCGCAATTGGNGAACGGGCAGCCANGAGCAGNGCGCCNCCTACGCATCCGAGCTGCACACTNAAGCCGATCATCCGNCGNCTAGCGGCTTTAGCGNTTTCGACCTGACCGGCACCCAAAAACTTCGCGATCAACGCTTGACCGGCAATGGCCACNGAATCCAAGCCCAACGCGAGCAGNCTCCANACTTCAATACTNATCTGATGTGCCGCTAATTGTGTGGTGCCCTTNCGTGCCGCNATAGCNGCGGCCAGCAGAAATGANGCGCGTAGAGCNNTGGTGCGCACGAACAAATGGAATCCNANGCGGGCGTAGCGGAAGAGACGNNGAAANTCAGGCCGAACGGGTGCCCTGAGCTTTNGNGATGCTCGGNNAATNACAGCCAGATATGCCAAAGCACATAACCACTGAGCAACCACCGTTGACCAGGCCGACCCGGCGATACCTAAATCAAAGATGAAAACCAAAACCAGTTCCAACCCTAGATTTATCAGCGCCCCGGCGACGGCCACCATCAGGGGAGTGCGCGTATCCTGCAGACCTCTCAGGTAGCCGGTTCCGCTCATCACTATGAGCTGTCCGACCAGTCCGACCAAGCTAATTCTTAAATACGTCAATGCCTCTTTTCGTACGAGAGCAGTTGGTTCAAACAGGTCCACCAAGGCTCCCGACCAGATCGCGATGCCGACCGTGACCACAGCACCCGAGAAAATCGCGAGCCACACCGCTTGGATACCCTGCGTAGCAGCTTCTCGATGTTGACCTGAACCGAGAAGGCGACCGACTATTCCCGTGGTGCCGTACGCCAAAAAGATGAGCATGGAAAAGACGGTTAACAAGATCGCGGCCGCGACTGCGAGGCCAGCGAGTGCCTCGGTGCTGATATGACCGACTATTGCCGTATCGGTCAACACATAAATGGGCTCAGCGATCAACGCACCAAAGGCAGGCAGCGCTATAACCAAAATGGTGCGGTCATGTGGGGTTCGGCGAAACAACCTGACTCACTCTTTGCGGCGTATCTGCCATACACCGCTGGCAAGGTCGATGAGATAAAGATCTTGAGCTTGACCAGCAGCAAAAGCTACAGGCTGCGCTGCATGTAGGGGGAGTGCCAGTACCGATGGGCTCTCGTCCAACTTCAAAGCCATCAACTGTGCCCCGCACATATCAGTAAACANGTAACGATCCTCAAGAATCGGGTGGGGTCCACCATGGACAACGAATCCGCCGATGATCGCGCAACGACCCCGTCCGTGGCGATACTCAAAATTTGGGCTGCGCAGAGACGAGCTATCTGCCCCGAGGAACGGACGGGAGCCTTCAACGAGATTCCAACCCAAATTGGCGCCAGCGTCTGCTGAGGCCAAAATGTTTAGCTCTTCAACGCATTGTTGACCCAAATCCGTGAGCCAAAGGTCACCGGTGGTTTCGTCGAATGAGAAACGAAAAGGGTTCCGAACACCGCTGACCCAAATCCGAGGATCAGAACCGGGACCAAGATCTGGATTTCCAACCGCTGGTTTGTGAGGTGGCCACCGGTCCGGGTTCACATCGAGACGTAGCACAGCCCCCAAAGGCGTCGAAAGATCCTGACCATGACCATTAGGGTCCCCCAAGCCCCCTCCATCGCCGAAAGACACAAACAAACGGCCTTCAGAATCAAAGGCCAGGTCACCACCATTGTGCATCGCTGATGGTTGATCGACAACGATGATTTCCACCCCTGTTCCTGGATTTGACATACCCAACTGCAAAGAATGAGCCGTTACTACGCTCGAACCGCGCAAGTCAGTTCGATTGAGGTACAACCAGTTCTTGTCGGGGGAAATCGCTAACCCCAATAGCCCCTGATCCATTTCATTGCTGGTGTCAGAAGTGATGTCAATGACAGGCTCAGCCAATACGCCCTCAGAATCAAACGCATAAACGAGGCCGTTCCTTTCAGCCACGAAACCATTTTCAGCATCAAGGAAGGCCAAAGCGATAGCCCCAGGTAAGTCAAGAAAAAGAGTCAACTCCAGGTCGACAACATCGACTTGCTTTGGTTCGAGCAAAGGAATGTTGTTAGGGCAAGGTTCGTTGGAAAGTATAAATTCTCTGGAATCTTGTGATTGAGTTGAAGTCTCTGTGTTTGACTGCCACCAAATTTCNGCTCGCCGGTCAATAGAACTCTCAGAAATTGGGGTGGAGGTTTGCAATATCGCGATTACAGCGATCGTTACAAAGGCCAAAAACATGAAGCGNGTGGTGCCTGACAGCCGTGTCATCGGCTCNTGAATCTAGCTGTGAGTTCGTGAAACCGCAGAGAGTTCTGCCTTCTGAAGTTGCGACTGGCATTTCACGCCGCCAAAATGGTTTCGTGCGATCAGATACGGACCAGTCTCGCTTTACTCGCTTTCTCGTAGTACCCGCGTAAGCGGGTCATTCGATCCCGCTTGTTAATGGTCCCCTAGGGGACCATTTCCGTTTACGGGCTGTACCCAAATTCCACCGCCAACGAAAATTTGAATCTGTTATTAGGAGAAGACCCATGGAACTGACCGGCGCTCAAGCTCTCGTAAAGAGTCTTGAGATGTGTGACGTTGAGGTCATGTTCGGTCTTCCTGGTGGAGCGATCCTGCCCGTATACGACCCAATCCTCGATTCGAAAATTCGCCACGTTTTAGTCCGGCACGAACAAGGTGCTGGTCACATGGCTCAAGGCTATGCGCACGTTACCGGGAAGCCGGGCGTAGCGATTGTCACTAGTGGCCCCGCTGCCACCAATATTGTGACGCCCCTTTGTGATGCCTACATGGACTCAATACCCATGGTGGCGATAACAGGCCAGGTTGCCCTTGGTTCAATTGGATCAGACGCTTTTCAAGAATGCGATACGACCGGCATCACGATGGCGGTGACCAAGCACAACTATTTGGTTACCGATCCTGCGGATATACCGAGAATCGTCAAGGAAGCATTTCATATAGCTACCACGGGTCGACCAGGCCCAGTGCTGATAGATGTCCCCAAAGACGTCAGTAACGAAATCATGGAGTGGTATTGGCCGGATGCAATTGATTTGCCCGGGTATAACCCGATTACTGATGTGGACGCAGACAAAATTACTGAAGCGGTAGAACTCATTCGCGCTGCCGAGAAACCGGTTATATACGCAGGAGGGGGATTACTCAAAGCTCACGCTGCAGATGCTTTGAAACGATTCGTCGACTTAACCGGCATTCATGTGGCTACGACTTTGATGGCACGTGGAGTGTTCCCAGATCGAGATCCGCTTTGNCTNGGNATGCCAGGTATGCATGGGAATTACACAGCGGTCATGGCTTTCCAGCGGTCCGACCTGTTAATCAACCTCGGAGCGCGTTTCGATGACAGGGTTACTGGGAACACTGAATTTTTTGCTCCCGATGCCAAAATCATTCATGTTGATATAGATCCCGCAGAGCATGGCAAAGTTCGACTCCCCGATGTGGCGATACAAGGAGACGCGCTCCAAGCTCTGGAGGCGTTAATCGGGGAATATGAAACTTCGGATGGGTCTGAGGTCGACCGCTCGGAATGGAAATCAACTATCAGCGGTTGGCAGGAGCAGCATCCTCTGCAGTATGAACAAGCTGATAGTGGTTTCCCGTTAAAGCCCCAGTTCGTGCTGGAGCAACTGCGAGACAACACGCCAGATGACACCATCGTGGTGGCCGGGGTCGGTCAGCACCAGATGTGGGCAAGTCAATTTTGGAAATTTGACCACCCATACACATGGGTTAATTCTGGGGGTCTTGGGACTATGGGGTTTGCCGTGCCTGCTGCAATTGGGGCGAAGGCAGGTCAGCCAAATAGGACAGTGTGGGCTATTGATGGCGATGGCTGTTTCCAAATGACCGCACAGGAATTAATTACCGCGGCAGCCGAGAACATTCCCGTCAAGATTGCAATCTTGAATAATGCGTACCTGGGCATGGTTAGACAATGGCAGGAGTTATTTTATGACGAGCGCTACAGCGAGGTTTACCTAAGCCCAGACCACCCTGACTATGTCGGCTGGGCGGAAGCGATGGGATGTGCGGGTATTCGAGTTGAGTCCGCTGAAGAAGTGCTATCTGCGATCGAGAAAGCAAATTCAATCAATGACCGACCCGTTGTCATCGACTTTCGGGTGGACGCATTCGAGAAGGTTTATCCGATGGTTCCTGCCGGAGGATCAAACGACGACATTATTCTTGGGCCAGAAGGTGACGCTGATGCCAAGGCAAAGGGTTCGGCGCCTTCATGACNGACGCANCTGCCGCCAAGGGNGAGCAGAACCTTCACATTTTGTCGGTTCTGGTCGAGAACAGGTTCGGGGTCTTGTCTCGAATAGCTGGGTTGTTTAGTCGACGGGGTTTCAATATTTTCTCCCTTGCCGTCGCACCGACTGATGACCCGTCACGAAGTCGAATCAGCATCGTCGTAGATGTCCACAATACTGATGCAACGCAAATAGCCAAGCAACTCGACAAGCTGGTGAATGTTTTGGATATCACCGAGTTNCAGCCTGGGTCTTCGGTCGAACGAGAGCTGATGCTTGCTCGGGTCGCGTCAAGTAATGATGAGGCTCTGNGACAGGTAATTGATCAGTTCGGGGGCTCCGTGGTCGATTCAAATGAAGAAGAATTAATAGTCAGCGTCCACGCCCACCCAACTGAGCTTGATCTTTGCGAGACAGCGTTGCGCAAATTTGGGATTATCGAGCTTCAACGCACGGGACGGATTGCACTAGGCCACCTTGGTGGCTGAGAATTACTCTAAGAAACGAACGGATCTCAAGCCGAAAAGCGGCTTTTGCTAAATAGGAGCACATTGATGCCAGCCACCATTTATTACGAAAACGATGCGGATTTGAGTCACCTTGCTAACCGAACNGTNGCAATTATGGGNTACGGCTCACAAGGACATGCCCANGCTTTAAACCTNCGNGANAGTGGGGTNNCCGTNGTAGTAGGTCTTCGCGAAGGATCATCTTCAACCGCGAAAGCTGAGGCTGAAGGNCTCCCNGTGCTCAGCATCGCTGAGGCAGCTCAANGGGCCGACGTGATGATGATGGCCCTTCCTGACACNGAACAGGCATCCATTTATTCGGAACACATCGCACCAAACTTGTCGGCNGGNAATGCCATNGCTTTCTCTCACGGATTNAATATTCACTTCGACCAAATTCANCCNCCNGATGATGTTGANGTCTGGATGATTGCTCCNAAGGGNCCTGGNCATAACGTTCGNCGAACNTANGCNGAAGGTGGAGGAGTTCCCGCCCTTGTCGCTATTCATCAAGATGCGACAGGCAATGCGTTAAATGACGCTCTCGCGTACGCCAAGGGAATCGGTGGCACCCGAGGCGGCGTTTTGACNACCACATTCGCCGAAGAAACGGAGACAGACNTGTTCGGTGAACANGTTGTGCTCTGCGGTGGTTTGACGGAACTAATTCGCGCCGGATATGACACNCTCGTTGAGGCNGGATATCAGCCTGAGTCCGCGTACTTCGAAACCTTGCATGAAGTGAAACTCATAGTGGACTTTATNTATGAAGCCGGAATNGCAGGNATGCGGTATTCGATATCGACTACAGCTGAATACGGTGACTTAACTCGAGGTCCCCGAATTGTTACCGATGAAACTCGTGCAGAAATGAAGCGCATCCTTGCAGAAATCCAAGATGGTACTTTCGCGAACGAGTGGATTGAAGAGAATCGAAACGGCCTCCCNAACTACAAGCGTCTCGTAGAGGAAGGCAAAGAACATCCGATTGAAGCTGTAGGAGCCGAACTGAGGGCAATGATGCCTTGGATAACAGCAGGAAAACAGGATGTAACTGAAGCTTCAGGTGGCGACGTCAAATAAACGAACCGGAGTTCATTAGTTTCAATGCTGCCTGTTGGACGACCAAAGCTCTAGTGCCGTGGCAGAGCCGCTAGTCACACCCATAGTCGCACCCCATCGGGGCTCCCTTCTTGTCGCAACACCGCAATTGGAGGATCCGAACTTTCGTCGATCAGTCATATTGATGATCGAACACGGCCAGGAGGGGTCTTTAGGCGTGGTCCTTAACCGTCCNTCGACGGATTCGCTGGAAACGCTCCTTCCGACNTGGTTGACATCGGAGGTGTCCTCNCCGACAGTTTTCGTGGGCGGACCGGTTCAGCCGGATGCTTTGCTGGCCNTNCTNCCCACANCTTCTGCTGTGAGTGGCTCAAGCAAGATAAGNGAGCAAATCTCGATGTTAGATCTTGAAGCNGATATGAATTTGACCGNAATAGATATNGACAAAGTNCGCTTCTACTTTGGATACGCAGGGTGGAGTCCGGGCCAACTGCGTCTGGAGATAGAAGAAGGGGCCTGGTGGACTTTCGACTCGACGCCCGATGAGTTGACGTGTGATCCTTCTGAATGCTGGCAAAGTGTGTTGGCTCGGCAAAGGTCAGCGGCAAGACTGCTCTCGATATACCCCGACCAGTCGTATATGAACTGACTCAGGGGCTGGAAAACAATTTTTAGCTACGTAACTAGGTGACAATATTGACGAGACCACGTCGCTTCGGATCAGCTAATCCAAAGCATCCACGATGTAGTCGATGCAAGCGCACAGGGCCTCGACATCCTCAGGGTCTACCGAAGGGAACGTAGCTAGCCGCAATTGATTTCGGCCAAGTTTTCGGTATGACTCGGTGTCGATGATGCCATTCGCTCGAAGGACAGCACTGACTGTGTCCGCATCGACCCCTTCGAAGTCGACTGTGCAGACGACGGGAGATCGCTGGTCAGCGTCTAGTACAAATGGTTGAGCAAAAGAACGGTCGGTCGCCCATCGGTAGATGATCCCGCTGCTTTGCAAGCATCNTTGTTCAGCCCACGGGAGTCCGCCGGAGTTATTGATCCATTCGACCGTTTCTGCCGCTAAGAAGATCGTTGCGAGGCTCGGAGTGTTGTAGGTCTGTTGTTGNCGAGAGTTTGCGAGGGCGANGCCNAGATCNAGCCCGGCAGGNNACCAACGATCAGCAGAAGANAGTCGTTCGATCCGTTCAAGAGCNGNAGGGGAACAAGCAGCGAGCCATAGACCACCGTCCGAAGCGAGCGCCTTCTGGGGCGCGAAATAGTAACAATCGACTTCGTTTGGATCCCAAGAAATAGCTCCGGCNGCAGATGTAGCGTCAACNAGNACTAACCCGTCATNACTTGGTCGACCTAANGGTGCCATTACACCTGTNGAAGTTTCATTGTGGGTGAGGGCGTAAGTGTCGACATTCGAAGACACGGCTGAAGGACAAGTACCCGGTTCACTGCTNATTATTTCTGGCTCCCCGAGGTGCGGTGCTTTTTGTACAACNGTNGCGAATTTTGAAGAAAANTCTCCAAAAGCTAAGTGCTGACTTACTGATTCGATCAGGCCGAAAGAAGCCGCGTCCCAGAACAGAGTTGTCCCACCGTTGCCTAAAATAACTTCCCAATCGGCCGGCAGTTGGAACAAACTAGANAGNCCATTTCGCAGTCGCGACACATGATCTCTAACGGTCTTCTGNCGGTGGCTAGTNCCGAGATAGTTAGGAGCGAGCTCNAAAAGGGCGCTGATAGCNTCCTGTCGAACTTTNGACGGNCCCGATCCGAAACGGCCATCTTTAGGAAGTAATCCGGCGGGAAGAGAAATTGAAGTTTCGGTTGCGCTCATCGCCTGCCACTATGTCGGTGGGCCATTTGAGTTAGATCCCAAGCCTTTAGGAGCCTATCCGTGAATAACAGAGTTTCGTCCGCNGTCGGACAGATCGCCGAATCCGCGACGCTAGCCGTTGATTCGAAGGCGAAAGCCCTGAAAGCTGAGGGTCAGAACGTCATCGGGTTCGGGGCTGGAGAACCTGATTTCGCGACGCCACCTCACATAGTCCANGCTGCTGTCACTGCTTGTGGGGACACCAAATATCACCGTTACTCGCCTGCAGGCGGACTCCCTGAGTTAAAGAAAGCCTTGTCTGAAAAGACAGTCCGTGATTCTGGTCTGGAGCTTGATCCGGCTCAATTCTTGGTTACTAACGGAGGAAAGCAAGCGGTCTTTAACACGATGATGAGCCTCATTGACCCGGGCGATGAGGTAATACTCCCGGCCCCATATTGGACGACCTATCCGGAGTCGATTCGAATGTTTGGAGGGGTCCCAATAGAGGTACTCGCGGGCGCAGATCAGGGTTTCCGGGTGAGCGTGGAACAACTCGAGACGGCAAGAAGCACAAAAACGAAGGCACTCGTCTTCGTCTCGCCATCAAACCCGACGGGCGCTGTATATCCGAAAGAGGAGATCGAAGCGATCGGACGATGGGCAGCCGATAACGGTATATGGGTCATTACTGACGAAATATATGAGCACCTTGTATACGGAGAAACACAGCATCATTCCATGCCAGTGGTTGTGCCAGAGATCTTGGATCGATGTGTCGTCTTGAACGGAGTAGCCAAGACATATGCGATGACGGGATGGCGAGTTGGTTGGATGGCCGGCCCCCCTGACATCATCAAAGCAGCCTCAAATATGCAGAGCCATGCAACCTCCAATGTCTGCAACATTGCCCAGGTTGCGGCGACAGCGGCACTTAGCGGAGGTCTCGAGGATGTGGCCACTATGCGCGCAGCATTTGATGAGCGCAGAGTCACTATTCACAGGATGCTCAATGAAATCGAAGGGGTGGAGTGCCTTGAACCGGAAGGAGCGTTCTATGCGTTTCCTTCGCTCAACGGANTNTTGGGNCGNGNNATAGCAGGGCGTGAAGCCGAAACGACNATGGACCTCGCAACCATCATTTTGGAAGAGGCGAAGGTTGCGTTTGTGCCCGGCGAGGCTTTCGGAGCACCCGGATANGCNCGTTTCTCATTTGCTTTGGGAATAGAAGACTTAGTAGAGGGAATAAGCCGNATAGGCGAACTGGTTTCTAACTGACATGGCGAAAGTATTGATCACGGAAAAACTTGCGGAGACGGGGCTGGAACTTCTACGAGCCCGAGGTCACGACGTTCAAGTACACCTAGACCTCTCTCCGATAGAGCTCCGGTCAAGCATTGCTGAGGTTGATGCCTTGATTATCCGTTCAGCAACCAAGGTTGACGCCGAACTTCTGGATGCAGCAAAACGGTTGCAGGTTGTTGGACGAGCTGGAGTTGGCTTAGACAATGTGGATACAGCAGCCGCCACTTCCCGTGGAATTTTGGTTTGTAACGCCCCGGAATCAAACGTGGTATCAGCAGCTGAACATTCGGTCGGCTTGCTGTTAGCCCTTGCTCGCAATGTTGCTCAGGCTCACGGNGCATTAGTTGAGGGACGCTGGGAGCGGAGTCTTTGGACAGGGGTCGAATTACTTCACAAGACCATTGGAATAGTTGGCCTTGGGCGAGTAGGTCGNTTAGTAGCACAACGTCTCAGCGGTTTCGACGTGCAGATTCTTGCATTCGANCCATTCGTTAGTTCTGAATCGGCGCGNGAGGTCAACGTTGAAATGGTAGGTCTCGATGAACTGTTAGCGCGNTCAGACTTCGTGACTGTGCACCTACCAAAGACCGAAGACACAGTCGGTTTGTTTGACGCNTCAAGATTTACAAAATTCAAACAAGGTGCTTTNNTAGTGAANGCAGCTCGCGGAGGNGTAGTCGTCGAAGACGACCTGGCCGATGCNCTGGACAAGGGCCATCTCGCCGGAGCAGCCCTTGACGTGTTCGATACCGAACCCAAGTTNACTTCACCNTTGTTTGGNAGAGCTGATGTGGTCGTCACTCCGCATCTAGGAGCGAGNACCGACGAAGCNCAAGATCGGGCTGGCTTCACTATCGCNGAACAGGTGGCNCTAGCTCTTGATGGAGATTTTGTNCCGTTTGCGGTCAACATTGCAGCTGAGGAGGCATCTGATGCGTTGCGTCCCTATCTAGGGATCGCTGANCGGCTCGGGTCGTTCTTTAGCGGGTTGGTCAGTGAACTCCCGAGTGAAATCGAAGTGAAGGTAGCNGGTGAGATCGGTGGCTATGACACCAAGATCCTGATTNTGTCGACGCTCCGCGGAATTCTCGATAAATCGTGTGATGGTCCGGTCACTTTCGTCAACGCGTTCCAACGGGCCGAGGAACTCGGCATTGTCGTGAACGATTCGAGCGCTCGCGACGCGGGAGAATTCCGCAACCTTATTGAAGTGCGTGGAGGATCTCATGCGGTAGCAGGGACCCTTGTCCGCTCAGCAAACGAGCCACGCATCGTGATGATTGACGATCATTCAGTCGAAGTGCCGTTGGCGAACCACATATTGGTGATCAGAAATGATGATCTCCCTGGGATGATCGGAACGGTAGGAACCATCTTGGGTAAGGCGGATGTCAATATTTCGTTTATGGGCTTGGGACGCGATGGAGCAGGAGATCACGCCTTGATGGCGTTGGCATCGGATCATTCGATAGCAGAAGAGACCCTCGAAACTTTGAGGTCTGAGAATGGGATCCAGTCAGCTTCGGTAGTCGAACTCTAATAGCGACTCTTAGGGACAATTGTTANCGGGTACTCGGAAGCCACCCTGATCGCNCAGTTTCGTAGCCATCGATCGAATCTTCGCTTCGGAGAGTNATTCCGATNTCGTCAAGNCCTTCAAGGAAACGTTCCCTCGTAGCGTCGTCCATCGGAAAGTCTTCCTCTAGTCCTATCGCTGGAACCAGCACCTTTAGTCGTTCGACATCAACAGTCACTGATAAGCCCGGATCTTCGTGGAGTGCCGCTCGCAGTCTAGAAGCCCCATCTTCGCTGATTTGACACGGAATCAACCCGTTCTTTGTCGAGTTGTTTCTAAAAATGTCGCCNAACCGNGGAGAGATCACNGCCATGAATCCGTAATCCATGAGCGCCCAGACCGCATGTTCGCGTGATGACCCAGTTCCAAAGTTGGAACCTGCCACCAAGATTGACGCACCAGCATAATTTTCATCGTTAAGGATGAAATCTCGCTCGTCTCGCCACTCCGAAAACAATCCCTTTCCGAACCCGGTGCGCTCGACTCGTTTCAGCCAATCGCTTGGGATGATTTGGTCGGTGTCCACGTCACTTCGGTCAAGAGGCACCGCCCGTCCTTCATGTACTCGAACTGCTTGCATTACTGGTCCTCTTTCAGTCCAAATCGTCCGGGGTTGCGAAAGTGCCGGCGATAGCGCTTGCCGCAGCTACCGCGGGTGAGACGAGGTGTGTTCTTCCGCCCCGACCCTGCCTGCCTTCGAAGTTCCGGTTTGAGGTTGACGCCGAACGTTCACCTGGCTCCAACTTGTCGGGATTCATAGCCAAACACATTGAGCAGCCTGGTTCACGCCAGTCAAAGCCAGCATCCTTGAACACTTGGTCAAGTCCCTCTGCTTCGGCTTGAGCTTTAACTTCGAAAGAACCTGGAACTACTAGTGTCCGAACGCCCTGCTTTACCCTTCTGCCCTCAGCGACCTGAGCAGCTAGACGAAGATCCTCGATCCNAGAGTTGGTGCAGGACCCAATAAAGACNGTGTCTACTGAGACNTCACTCAGCTTGGTCCCAGCCGTCAAACCCATGTATTCCAAAGCCCTTTCAGCGGTCCCCGCCTCCACCGGATCTGAATAATTATCGGGGCCTGGGATTGGCGCGCTGATGGGTATGACATGCGCAGGGTTGGTGCCCCAGGTGACGTGGGGTTCCAGTCGAGTTGCGTCGATGTCGACTGACTTGTCGAAGACAGCATCGTTATCTGTTACNAAATTGCTCCATTCAGTNACTGCNTCATCCCAGTCTTTTCCTTGAGGAGCATGCGGTCGNCCTTCCAAGTAAGAGAAGGTCACTTCGTCTGGAGCTATNAGACCGGCCTTGGCNCCTGCCTCGATTGACATGTTGCANACAGTCATTCGNCCCTCCATTGACAAGGCNCNTATCGCTGAACCGCGATATTCAATGATGTGACCGATCCCNCCACCGGTTCCTATCTGCCCGATNATGGCTAAGACGATGTCTTTGGCAGTCACACCTGCAGGGATTTCACCTTCGACGTTAACTGCCATNGTGCCAGGNCGACTTTGGGGNAGAGTCTGGCTAGCTANTACATGCTCTACNTCNGANGTACCNATCCCAAANGCTAGAGCTCCGAATGCNCCGTGAGTTGAAGTGTGGCTATCGCCGCACACCACAGTCATCCCCGGCAAAGTGAGACCTTTCTCCGGTCCGATGACGTGGACTATNCCCTGACCCGGATGACCCATTGGGTACAGCTGGATGCCAAACTCCTCACAGTTCTCTCTTAGTACCTCAACCTGTTTTTTGCTGACCTCGTCTGCAATCGGCAGATGAATATCTTCGGTAGGGACATTGTGATCCTCAGTAGCTACTGTCAAGTCGGGCCGACGGACATTTCTGCCGTTCATCCTTAAACCATCGAAAGCCTGGGGGGAAGTCACCTCGTGAATGAGGTGAAGGTCTATGTACAACAGATCGGGTAGACCGTCACCGCTCCGCACTACGTGACGTTCCCATACCTTGTCGCTAAGGGTCTTACCGGACATCTAGATCCTTTGTTTTCGTGCTACCGCGCCACTAGGGCACTACATCACTGTGTCAGTCCGCGCCTGTCTCAGTCCAGTTGGACTTTGTTAAGACATCTGTAATAGCTGATAAAAGTGCCTTTCGGAACTCTTGAGGTTTACCAACACAGGCCGTGTGGCTGCCCTCAACTTCATGACTGGTCGCCCCCGGAATCACTTCAAGCATGTCTCGTTGTCGCGATACGGACACAACTTCGTCACTTGTGGTTATGACTGCCGACACAGGAACGTCAATTGTTCGAAGCCAGCGTCGACTATCGAACAATCCGATGCGGTGACCAGCCTGAATTAGCTTCAGCGGATCATGACGACGTAACTCGCCAATGGCCCACTGGCGAAGATCTTTACCCGACTTTCCTGTGAGAAGTTGACTACCAATCAATTGTCGCAGTGCCCTAGGGACCACCTTCGCTGCTTGAGCCAAAGTGCCGATCACAGCAAACCGAACGTGGTCCTGTTTCGTAGTGCTGAAAGAAGCGGCCGTTGCGCACATCACAAGACCTAATACTCGCTTCGGATGTCGCCTCCATATGAGTTGAGCGATTGGCCCGCCCATTGAGTATCCGACAGCTATGACACGATCTATTCCAAGTTCATCGAGAAGGGCGACAGCATCATCAGCGCAATCGGTTAAACGAAAAGGCCTTCGGGATCGGATACCGCGACCATGGCCACGATGATCTAGAGCGACCAAACCGTACTTACCCTCTAAGGCTGAATAGCTGCTGTACCAATTGAGGTCAGCTGTCGCCGTCCAGCCGTGGAGCAGCAGAATCGTTGGAGCGCCGGGCGGGGCTTCGACTACTCGCGCGAAGGTGCGTCCGCGCCCCGGCAGTTCATAGTGACGTCCCCTCGGTAGAACTAAACGGTTCTGTTGGTCGTCTTGCTGTGAAGCTTCTCTGGGAGCAATTGCTGCGTCGCCGCTCATTGAAAATCGTTATGCCTCGATCGCGATGATCTCGACAGACAAAGAGCCCGCCCCCGCCTCGTACTCAACTATTTGGCCGACGACGCCGCCTTCAAGGGCTTGACCCATCGGAGAACCGGGTGAAATGACTTCAATGCCATCAACACGTTCCTCTATAGAGCCGAAAAGATATTTTTCTGTTGTCTCGTCACCCTCGAAACGGATTTCCACTACGACACCGGGATTGACTGAATCACTTGATGTTTGCGCGACGATTTCACAATTCTCAAGGACCGAAGCGAGATGGAGGATCCGCCCCTCCATTTTCCCTTGCTCCTCTTTCGCAGCGTGGTAATCGCCGTTTTCTGATAGATCTCCAAGTAACCGCGCCTCTTCGATCTTGTCGGCAATGTCGATCCGGCCGCGGGTTGTGAGATCTTTGAACTCAGCGGCGAGACGNGCATGGGCTTCAGGAGAAAGGTGTTGCAATTCAGCCACCCCTAAAGCGTATCGAATTCGGCTTGACGTGTGAACTGCGCCCTAGGTTTCTGCTAGCAGTTCAGTAATCAGTTTGACGTGGCGCTCTAAGTTGCCGACAATAGAGATTGTGAGGGCATACCTGACCGCCATCATTATTTCGTAGCGCACACGTCTAACGTGTGCGCTTATTGACCGTCCCTCNGGGGCGGTCTTTGCCTTTAATAGGGCCTATACGGCCTTACCCATCAACCTCTGTCCATAAACCGAACTAGGAGAAAGTAAGTGCCTCATAAGATCGCAGTTATAGGTGGAGACGGCATCGGGCCCGAAGTGACCTCAGTCGCGCTTGATGTCATGAGAGCAGCGGGTGCCGACCTAGACACGACGGACTTTCGTTTGGGCGGTTTTCGTTACCTCGAGGATGGGGTTGTCCTCCCCGATGAAACACTTGAGGAGTTGCGTGCTTACGACGCGATTCTGTTGGGCGCAGTTGGCACTCCCGAAGTTCCCCCGGGAGTAATAGAACGAGGGCTTCTGCTGAAAGCGCGATTTGAACTTGATCTATATGTCAACTTGCGGCCGTTCGTTCTTGCTGATGGCCACGAATTCGTTGTCATCAGAGAAAACACAGAAGGAACCTACGCCGGCGAAGGCGGGTTTCTTCGTAAAGGCACAGCTCATGAAATCGCTACCCAAGGCTCTGTGAACACTCGAAAAGGTGCAGAGCGTTGTATTCGGTATGGATTTGAGCTGGCTCAAAGTCGAGAGCGAAAGCACCTCACATTGGTCCACAAAACCAACGTTTTGACGTTTTCAGGAGATCTGTGGGAACGGACTTTCGAAGAAGTAGCTGTGGAATACCCCGATGTCGAAACTGCATATAACCACGTTGATGCTGCCTGCATTTACTTCGTGGAAGATCCGACCCGCTACGAGGTTGTTGTTACCGACAATCTTTTTGGAGACATCCTCACCGACCTNGGCGGAGCGGTCNCTGGTGGNATTGGACTTGCATCGTCGGCGAATCTCAACCCNGACCGGAGCGCNCCNTCACTTTTCGAGCCAGTGCATGGCTCCGCTCCNGATATCGCGGGCCAAGGNCTGGCTAACCCAACAGCNGCNGTGCTGTCGGGTGTGATGATGCTCGAATTCTTGGGTGACGTCGAAACTGCCCAACGGNTCCGGGCGGCCTGCGAAGNGATCCCAAGCAGTGGCACAACNGAGGAAATTGCTNCAGCAATTCTTGGGAACATTTCTCNGGGGGANCAATGACCGAAGACAACAANCAACCNTCAGTCGATCGTCAGGGAGTTCGTGATGTCTCTTGGCCGGAGAAGGTCGAGATTTTCGACACAACCTTGCGCGACGGAGTTCAGTTCGAAGGTATTTCGGTTTCTTCTGACGACAAACTAAAAGTGGCTCGACAACTCGACCACCTCGGGGTTCATTGGATCGAAGGTGGGTGGCCTGGTTCTAACCCTAAAGACGAAGAATTTTTCCAACGCGCTGCAACTGAACTCGAACTCAAGAACTCGCAGCTCGTAGCCTTTGGATCAACCCGTCGGCCTAAAGGTCGAGTAGATGAAGACCAAACATTGTCTTCTCTTGTTGAAGCTGGGACTTCTACCGTTTGTATAGTCGGAAAATCATGGGATTATCACGTTACCGAGGCGTTACGACAGCCCTTAGATGAAGGGGTCGCAATGGTTGGCGACTCCGTCGAATTCCTGAAGGCTGAAGGCCTTCGCGTGTTCTTCGATGCAGAACATTTCTTTGATGGATACAAACGCAACCCGGAGTTCTCTCTTCAGGTTCTCGAAGCAGCAGCGGTTCAGGGTGCTGACTGCCTAGTGCTCTGCGACACCAACGGTGGATCATTACCGCACGAAGTTGAGCAAATTGTTGCTGATGTCGTACGACACTTCGATGGTGTCCAAATTGGAATGCATACCCAAAATGACACAGGTTGCGCAGTCGCCAATGCGGTGGCAGGTGTGGTTGCCGGCGCCACGCATGTGCAAGGAACAATCAACGGTTACGGAGAACGCACTGGCAATTGTGACAACACGGTACTGGTGCCGAATCTCACGTTGAAGATGGGTATCGAAACTCTGCCCGAAGACCACATTGAGAGACTGACGTCGGTGTCGCACCATGTGGCTGAGCTAATGAACATGCCACCACAACATCAGCAGCCGTATGTAGGGACATCAGCGTTCGCACATAAGGCAGGTCTACATACCAGTGCAATTGCTCGGCGACCCGATAGCTATGAACACGTAGATCCGTCTGCGGTTGGAAACAGCACGAGGTTCTTGTTAGGAGATTTGTCGGGTCGCGCATCAGTTGAATTGAAAGCTGAACAGTTAGGCATAGAAATCGAAGATAAACAGATGGTCGAAGTCGTAGAAGAAATGAAACGACTCGAGCATGAGGGTTACCACTTTGAAGTGGCGGATGCCTCTCTAGAGCTGATGATGCGGCGGGCGGCAGGGGAAGAGTTCGACTATTTCGATGTGGAATCGTTCCGAGTGTTAGTGGAGCGAGGGCAAGATCGACAATTCGACACTGAAGCGACCCTGCGAATAGTTGTGGGCGGAGAACGTATGATCACCGTGGGAGAAGGCGACGGGCCAGTCAATGCTCTTGACAACGCCTTCCGGAACGCTGTCATTGACATATACCCGGAACTATCTGAGGTTCATCTCACCGATTACAAAGTCCGTGTTCTTGACACCAATCGCGGAACTGGTGCCGTGACCCGAGTCTTAGTAGACAGCGCCGACTCCGAGGCAACGTGGACCACTATCGGAGTATCTGAAAATATTATTGAAGCTTCTTGGTTTGCCCTTCGTGACGCGTTGGTCTACGCGCTTTATCGACACCGCGCNCAGGGCGACAGTTCTCTAAACTGATNTTCTATGGCAGCCCCTAGACACGTACCNTTGCCNCCGACGGAAGAAGCGAGCACCTATCGGTCGCCGAATGTGGTCCCGTCGAGTTGGGTGAATCGTCGCCCAGCAGACCTTGACTCCGTGCAGCCCAGTGGTGGTTCNTTNGGTCACCANGGCCCCGACCAAGGNTACGCGNTACGTCTTTGTCGAAGCTTCAGAGAACGGCTTCATATNACNGANCATGAACATCTAGATGATGTTGAACGCGGATGTGTTCAGATAGCTCTNAAGAGGGCATCNATATTCGGCCGAGCCCCGGTTGTGCATGACCTAGANATGGCNTACCGGATCTGGGGTTTTCTTGATGCCTCNNCAGATACGGAANTACTNAGAGAGCGATCTCGGCTTTTTGAAGGGCTATCNGAATCACATCACTACTCAGATGTNCGNCNTNTAGTTGCCGCTGTNCCTATTCGAACCTTAAAGATGACGCCCAGTGACCTCGAAGAGCAGTATTCGACCGACTGGACGTCACTATTGGAGTTGTCATGAATGACTCAACACCTGATCGTGAATTACTTCGCCTTCACAGACGCGCATGCACAGATTTTGCTGCCCGTATGCGTTTGCCAGCATGGGAACACCTTCCTATGCCATTAGCTGCCCCTATGAACGATCTGACAGTAGGTGACTTGCTGTGTCAGGTCGCCGACGGAAACTTGGCGGCAGCCGCAGAATTAACAGGACAAACCGTTCCGGAATCGGTTGACCTTGGAACGGAACCCACCAAAGTTGTTGTCGAATCGATCCGGACGGTCTTAACGGTCGCCTCAGCTTTGGATCACCAATCGGGATTCAGCCCTCAACGTCGTGAGTTGCTGTGGCAGCGAATAGTGGAACTCACATTGCTCGGCTACGACCTCCAGCAGGCTATTAGGGCTGGCACGGGATTAGATGATCTTCTTGTCGACCGGATATCTGTAATTGAACCTGAGGTCACTGTGTGGCCATCGCTCGAGTCACTTGATGTCGATATGTCGACACCGCCAGTACTACGCCTCCTGGCCCAACATGGACGCCCCTCCGGTCTCTGGGTTGACCCTTCTGACCCCTCTTGCGGCACCGGACAGTGCTGAGTGAGCAAATTCCCGACGCGGCGTGGCTTCGGATCCACCAACTGGCCGCAGGCGAAGTGGACTACCGAATTCGGCAAATTCTCCCCGAGTATTGGGAAGCGTCAACCCCATGTGACGAATGGGATGTATACGACTTAGTAGCTCATTGCGTTGTCGAAAATATGCGCGCATCTCGAATTCTTGAAGGCGCCCCATTTGAAGAGGTCATGTCCATTACTGCCGAAGTAGTGGTTGAAGATCCGGAAATGGCATGGGAAGTTTCGTGGCGCAATGTGGTAGCGGCGTTCGCGGACGCTGATATAGAAGGACGAGTTGCACTAGGGGAGCAATCGATTCCTACTATCGAATTCCTTCGAGTTCGGACCTGTGACCTGGCGGTCCATGCTTGGGACTTGGCTGTCGGACTTGGTGTAGACGACCGGATTGATGATGAGGTGGTGTCAGCTGCGCTTGTTTGGGCTCGGGAGCGTCGGGACCAAATGGCGCAGATGCCAGAACTCTTCGACCCATCAAGATCATCTTCTCCCGGCGCAGATGAGCAAACCCAACTCTTAGAGATCTTCGGCAGGGAAGTCTGAACGAGCCAAATACTCTCGTACCCTCAAGCATGTGAGTACCACCCGTCTTCGTTTCGCCCCGGCTCCTACCGGATCCCTTCATCTCGGCTCAGCGCGCACGGCACTGTTCAACTGGCTTGTAGCCCAAAGCACAGGAGGCCAGCTGATCCTTCGGATCGAAGACACCAACGCTGAACTCACCCGACCAGAACTAATTGACAATATCTACCGGTCTCTCGAATGGCTCCAGATTGGCTTTGATGGTGAACCGGTCAGGCAGAGCGAACGAGCCGACTTATATAACGATGCCGTTGAAGGATGGATATCGGACGGGCTGACCTATGTCGATGACGGGGCGGTTCGCTTTCGCGTTCCATCTGAAGGCACCACATCATGGAATGACACTGTTCGAGGAACTGTCGTTTTTGAAAACCAACACATTGAAGACTTTGTCGTGAGACGGGCGGACGGTACAGCCACCTTCTTCACCGCGAACGCGGTCGACGATTTTGATTTAGGGATAACTCATGTCGTCAGAGGTGAGGACCTTGTCAACGTGACCCCAAAGGTCATAATGCTGCGAGAAGCTCTTGGAGCAGCGGACATGCCCGAGTTCGCTCACTTGCCGCTAATCGTGAACGAACAACGAAAGAAGCTGTCAAAACGACGAGACGACGTTGCCCTTGAGAGTTATCGAGAGCGAGGTGTCCTAGCAGCCGCAATGATTAATTACTTGGCCTTACTTGGCTGGGGACCGCCAGACGACATTGAAGTGCGCCCAGTTGAAGAAATCGCCGCGCTATTCCAGTTGTCAGACGTCAACCCGTCTCCGGCAATGTTTGACGTCAAGAAGTTGGAATCGATTAACGGCGACTACATCCGAGCAATGACACAAGAAGAATTCTCGGAGGCCTTAACGCCCTGGCTGCAAAACGAGGTATGGAGTTCCTCAGTTGATCACGACCGCTTGTCTAAAGTGGCTCCCTTAGTGCAGGAACGCACTCGCGTGTTGTCCGAAGGGCCGCCGCAGTTGGATTTCTTCTTTCTTGAAACACCCGAAATTGATCAAAGTGCTTGGGAGAAGGTCATGACGACAGATGAGGCACCATTGATTCTTGAATCCGTGAAAACAGCGTTTGCGACTTTGGATTGGGATGTGGATGTCTTGCATGAAACCTTGCGTGCCATTGGTGAAGCGCATGACATGAAGCTAGGGAAAGCTCAAGCGCCAATTCGGTTGGCGGTGACCGGTCGACTGGTCGGCCCACCGTTGTTTGAATCGATGCACGCGTTGGGACGCGAAATGGTCCTAGAACGAATTGAAGCAGCCCATACGAAGCTTGGAACGGCATAGGGCAGGCAGCGGGTCCTCAGGTGAGGTCGTTGTTTGTTGGCTCAAATGAGCGCGCTACCCTGACCGTTCTGCTCTACTGAGCNCATCCGATCGGGGATGGTGTAATTGGCAACACATCTGGTTCTGGTCCAGTCGTTGGGGGTTCGAGTCCTCCTCCCCGAACAAAAAACTTGTCAATTCCAATTTTTGGTCTAGAAATCCTTAAAATAGATCGGCGTGATCAGCGCTTTTAGTCTGTATTTGGACTAAGAAAGCAGAACTGAAATAGTAGAAGTAGGCAAACGAAACTTGCGTGACCGGTTTAGGCTGGTAACTTGCGCATTCGCTGGGCAATGAGCCCGTGCGTTCAAGGAGAGAGGGGGTGCAACGCGTGGCGTTGCTCGAAGTCTCAGACATAACTGTCCGATTCGGCGGAATTGTTGCGCTCGATGACTTGTCGTTCGAAATGGACGAAGGACAAATCCTCGGGCTAATAGGACCGAACGGTGCAGGAAAGACCACGTTGTTCAACGTGGTAAGTCGGATCTACGACCCGACAACTGGATCAGTGACCTTCGATGGTGACGATCTATTGGCGATGTCTGCTCACGAAATCAGTCGTGTGGGCGTCTACCGAACGTTCCAGAACTTGGCGTTATGGCCAGGAATGACCGTGATCGAAAATGTGATGGTGGGTGATCACACCAACACCAAAGCAAACGTCATGAGTTCTGCTCTTCGGCTTCCATCAATGCGAAGCGAAGAAGCGGATCTTCGTAACCGAGCATGGGCTGCATTGGAAGAGCTAGGTCTTGAAGACGTCGCCTACAATCCGGCTGCTGGTTTGCCGTTCGGTACCTTGAAGCGCATTGAACTCGCTCGGGCTCTCATAGCGAACCCCAGGATGATCATGCTTGACGAGCCAGCATCAGGGCTTACTCATGCCGAAGTTGACTCACTAGCCCAGGACATCAGAGATCTGCGCGATCGCCACAACCTGACTGTGTTGTTGGTCGAGCACCATATGCGCATGGTTCTAGGCATAAGCGAAAAGCTTGTCGTACTTAACTTTGGTCGGAAAATAGCCGATGGTGACCCGGATGTCGTTCGTAACGACCCGGAGGTCATCGAGGCCTACCTAGGGAGTTCATAATGGTTGATGACGTTTTTGACGAGGTTGGCTTAAAGGTCGAAAATCTGCACGCTTCCTACGGCGCTGTCGAAGTCCTTCGAGGCTTGGACTTCGAGGTAGAGGCTAAGGGCGTATCTGTGATCCTTGGNGCGAACGGCGCAGGAAAGACCACCACTCTTAGAGCGATATGCAATATGTGCACCACTAGCGGCANGGTCACTCTGGGAGATGAAGACATCACTCGAACGGGAACAGCTGAAATTGTTCGCAAGGGAGTNGCTCACGTGCCTCAAGGNCGAGGCACCTTCCCCGAGTTGTCCACNATGGANAACTTGATGGTTGGGGCATANACAAGAAAAGATAATGAGGTGAAAGACGACNTAGATCGTTGGTTTGAGATCTTCCCTCGTCTTTCGGAACGNCGNGACCAGCTCGCTGGATCGCTTTCCGGCGGTGAACAACAGATGCTNGCNGTGGCTCGGGCACTNATGTGTCGACCTCGGCTCCTTCTGCTAGATGAGCCCTCATTGGGCCTAGCACCGCTCATTATCGAAGACTTATTTGAACGTTTCACAACTCTCAATAAAGAGACAGGCCTCACGATGCTTGTGGTGGAACAAAACGCGAATCTCGCNCTNGACATGGCCGATTACGGNTATGTGATTGANTCTGGNGAGATCACGTTGNNCGGAACCGCTGACGAACTTAAGAACGATCCTGCAGTGCAGGAAGCGTACTTAGGNGCTTNAGGAGGGCAAGAAGCAATGACATGGAACTTTGANNTCCTCCCGGACTTCATCTTTAACGGCCTAAGCCTCGGCGCNATTTANGGCACCGTCGCANTAGCGCTNGTACTTATCTTNAAGGCAACNACCCTGATNAACTTCGCCACNGGCGAATTAGCCATGCTNGGAGCCTTCNTGGTNTANGTNCTGCACATGGAACAGGGACTATGGCTCTGGCTTTCAATGGNNTTAGCCATGNTGATCAGCGCAGGGCTCGGTGTATTGATTGAACGATCTCTCACCCGGCCCTTNGACCCNGCAGATCACCTGCCGGTTGTGTTGATCACNCTCGGACTGTTTCTCATNATNAACGCNGTNGCTGGTGACATATGGAACTACCAGGTTCGTATTCTCAGCAACCCATTCGGGNAATTCCCNAGTTGGGTTCCAAGCGTNGGAGGAGACCGNTTNNTTGAGGTNNTCGGCAGCAGGCTGAANTACCAGTCCATNGGTATCTGGGTNACNCTNGCNNTTGCNCTNTTTGNGCTNGGCTTGATNCTCAACANAACCAAAGCNGGACTGGCATTCCGTGCTGTTTCNTCAAATGTCGAATCNGCTCGNCTTGTTGGTGTTCACACAGGACGCACTTTGGGATTCGGGTGGGCTATTGCNTCCGCTTTCGGAACCCTCGGAGCNGTGCTGGTTGCGCCGCAACTTGGTGGTGTGAACCCCAACATGATGGCGACCATCCTGATTTANGCCCTCGCTGGAGCCGCCTTAGGNGGGCTTGACAGCCTNGGCGGAGCAGTTCTTGGNGGAATCNTTGTNGGCCTNATCCAAGCNGTTCTCGTTACATGGGGTGGCGTNGTGGTCTTCGGCCAGCTTTANATGTCGATCCTGCAGCTNGCTGCNGCCTTCCTCATCA
Source organism: Acidimicrobiaceae bacterium (assembly GCA_002713975.1). Classification (GTDB taxonomy): domain Bacteria; phylum Actinomycetota; class Acidimicrobiia; order Acidimicrobiales; family Poriferisodalaceae; genus MedAcidi-G3. The sequence goes on from PAVP01000025.1 coordinate 97,847, forward strand.
TCCTTATCGTCCTANTGTTCCGACCATCGGGCCTATTCGGTACCCGACGGGTCGAACGCGTCTAACCCAACAACAACAAGAGGAGTTTCAAAATGAGTGCACCACTGGTTGTCGTTGCAAAAGACAGCNCAGAACACAAAAGATGGAAATACGTTCAGTGGCTNTACCTAGCGGGCTTCCTGCTNCTNACGCCNCTGGTNCTAGAGCCATTCGAAATCGGAAAAATGAACCGAGCCTTGATCATGAGTGTCGCCATTNTGGCGGTCAACCTGGTCGTNGGNTTCAACGGAATGTTGGCCCTCGGACACTCAGCTTTCATGGGTATCGGAGCGTTCGTCACAGCCTCCATGGTCCAAGACGAAAACTGGGACTATTGGCAAGTTTTACCTGTAGTGCTGATAGTCGGCTTCATCATGGGAGTGGTCATCGGCCTTCCCGCTCTGCGAGTGAAAGGTTTATATCTAGCGCTGGTGACGATTGCCCAAGCAGCAGTCTTCCCAACGTTGGTGAACATCGATGAGCTTGGTATTGCTAAGCGAACAGGTGGTCCTAACGGTAAGGGAGTATCTGAAGAGGTCATAGCCCCTAGCTATCTGGAATGGTTGCCAGGCGTTGACGGCGCCCGCGGTGGTTCGGCCTACCGGTACTGGGTCATCATTTTGATGTTGGGCATCACGATGTTGCTAATCACCAACTACCTGCGAAGTCGGCCCGGTCGAGCGGTGTTAGCGATTCGTGACAACGAAGCTGGCGCAGCTGTCTATGGTGTCAACCTCCCGGTAGCTAAAACGATGAACTTCGCGATTAGCGCTTCGCTTGGATCACTGGCTGGCCTGATGTGGTGCCTAGATAAGGGCTTCGTCGCCGGCCAAGACTTCACATTCCTCCTCGCCATTGACCTCATTATTGGTCTCGTACTTGGTGGAGTGGGAACTCTCCAAGGTGGGTTAGTTGGAGGTCTCTTTGTGGTGTGGGTCAATGACCTTACGAAGAGGATTTCGGTACCGCTCGGTCTATACACACTGAACGGTGATGGTCCACTAGCTAAAGCTATCTTCGGTTTGATCCTTATTCTTTTCACATTCTTCGCACCAGGTGGAATTGTCTCCCTCGCGAGAATGGTCTCGGACAAACTAATTAAGGTCGTCCCTCTGACCCCAGGGGGAGATCCGATCCAGCCACTATCGAGCTTTGATCCCGGAATGGAATCAAAGAGAGCGGATACTGCAGTAAAGATGGCGGTCATCCCGGCCGTACTACTGGCAGTGGGTTGGCTACTTATGGCTATTGACAGTCTTATTGTCGGGGTACTCGCTTTCGGATTGCGAATGACTATTTTGCTAGCTCCAGTAGCAATGCTTGTCGGAGCGAATGAATTGAAAGCGCACGCGGCGGGAAATCGGCCCGACTCAGTCAAAGGCACAGCCAGTATGGCTCGCCTACTGGGNGGCTTAGGCACACTGTTCGTAGTTGTGTATGCAGTTCAAAGGTTTGTTTTGACCTACTAGGCAAGATAAACCGGTAGTAGTTGTTTCGGGGGTGGTGAAAGCCACCCCCGAAACGCGACTTCAGTAGCAAGTTCTTGCTACGGTCACTCTGTCTTTTGTTATGGATTATGTTCTCCTGCTCCAACGAATCTTTGATGCGCTGTTCAACAGCGCGATCTACTCGTCCCTAGCTTTAGCCCTCGTCATCATATTTCGGTCAACCGGCTTGCTGAATTTTGCGCAAGGCGAAATGGCCACCTTCAGCGCCTACATAGCGTTCGTTCTCTTAGCCGGTCCTCAACCTCGATTAACCGGTGGAGGCCTCGCCGGTATTATTCCGGGAGTTCCNTTCACGATCCCTCTGGCCATTANCGGAGCNGTNATATGCGGGATGGCGGCAGGTGCCGCCACCGAACGTGCGCTCATCAGACCGCTNGGTGGCGCTTCGGACTTAGCGTTGGTCAACATAACTATCGGCCTATTACTGGCCGTTAACTCTCTTATGGCGCAGTGGTGGGGAACTGGTCCGAGATTCTTTCCCGCGATATTTCCAGCCGGCGCCGGCCAACATTTCACAATCCTCGGAGCGCGCCTTCGCTACTCCACTGTTGGGGTGTGGGCGATACTTTTGTCGGTCCTCGTTCTACTCGTGTTGCTGCTGCGCCACACCAAGGCCGGTTTAGCATTCAGAGCAGTATCGATTAGTCCCTCCAACGCCGAACTCGTAGGTATCCGAGTCGGCCCGACGTTGATGTACGGATGGGCACTCGCATCAGGGTTTGGCGCGTTAGCCGCATGCCTCAGCGCCAACTCGGTTTTACTTGAACCAAGCATGATGCTGAGAGTTCTGGTGTATGCCTTTGCCGCCGCGACCCTCGGAGGGCTGGACTCGCCTAAAGGTGCCTTGGTCGGCGGTCTTATCATTGGTTTGAGCCAGACACTTATACCGGCATATGTGCCGTTTATCGGTTTTGAATTAAGCGTGCTTCCAGCTCTCTTAGCGATGGTAGTTATTTTGTTGATACGCCCAGCAGGCCTATACGGAACGAAACGGATAGAGCGAGTCTGATGATTTCCGCGGAGCGACGTGTCAGCCGAATGAGTGCTTTCGGCATAGCTGTACTTTGCGTGGCTTTGGCCGTCATTCCATTCCTCACGACGACCACCAGCCTGAGACAGGCCAGCCAAATAATTGTGAGCGTTCTAGCGGTACTTGGGGTCAATGTCGCCACAGGCTATGGAGGCATGATCAGTCTGGGGCACGGAGTTTTCGTCGGTGTCGGGGCGTTCGCGACAGGTTATTACGTTGATGACCTTTCGATGCCGTGGCTCCTAGCTATTACTTTGGGGGCGGCCACTGCAGGTATTGCTGGAGCTTTTGTAGGTATTCCTGCATTGAGGATCAAGGGAATCCACCTGGCGTTAGTCACCCTTGGGTTGGCAATTGTGTTCCGACCATTGAGCAAAAGATTCCCTTCGATTACCGGTGGAGTCAGCGGACGTTCAATTGAGGCTCGATTTGACGCTCCAGGCTGGTGGCCCGGAGACGGCCGGATGGCTTCATCGGTCTACAGGTACGTGTTTTGTGTGCTTATCGTGGTGCTGGCCTTATGGGCCACCTGGAACGTCGTCAATAGCCGCTTTGGGCGCTCCATGAGAGCGCTGAGAGACAATGACACCGCGGCCGCTGTCTATGGGATCGACCTCGTTTCTGCTCGCGTCACAACTTTTGCCATAAGTGCAGGCTTGGCGGGACTATGNGGCGCCCTTCAAGTTGTCTTGGTGCCGTTCGTTTCACAAGACAAGTTTCCTGCACAAGAGTCACTTGTTATNTACGCGTCAGCTGTCGTAGGTGGTTTGGGAACGATTTGGGGNTCTGTGTTGGGGGTTGTCGCNCGNACGGTCGTGGCAAAAGCTGGTGATGNTGTCGCNGGNTTCGANGGGTTAGGCCCTATAGGCGAGTTTTTTGANCTGTTGGACGAATCGGCGTTTGTCTTCGGTCTCGGCTTNATTGTGTTGACGTTCTTGTTCCCTANCGGTCTTGCNGGCATCGGCAGAAAAGNCCGACTNCGTAAGTGAACGAANTCTNGGCTTGTGTCGNCATAGGCGNAGATCGATATGCTGGCCCTTCGCNCGGGGGTCTAGGTCCCCGACCNGGTCCCCATCGTCTAGCGGCCTAGGACACCACCCTCTCAAGGTGGCGGCACGGGTTCAAATCCCGTTGGGGATGCCAAANGTTCTTCGNTCCGACTTNTTCTCTACTGGGTTGAAAACTGAGTCGGGGTCACCACCTCGGAGAANNCGGTANGGTCGGTTCTCTAGCTACGTAGAGAAGTTCGCGAATATGAATGCATGGCATCGACACNTNCCNANAGNNTNAGNNCANTCCGAAGTNGAACTCTTNGCCGGGNAGCACACTCCCNTCNGNNTGGGTNAGNCAATGGCGNGANNAACCACAACGANNTGTNNTCCACGACNCTNAANCAGGTTGGGTNCATGGACAAGAGCTCTTAGANCGTTCAGAGGTNGTTGCACAANGGCTTGGACANNCTGGAGTAGNACCNGGTGACCGTGTGCTCCTCAGCGCCAGTAGNTCTGTAGAGCTCGTTGTAGCTCATGTAGCGATTCTTAGGCTNGGTGCNGTAGTNGTGCCCACNAATGGCGCCTACCGNGCTGAGGAAGTCGGACACGTGGTATCTGATGCCAGACCCAAGGTTGCAATCATCGAACATCCGGAATGGAGCGAGTGGATTCATTCAGCTGACCCAAGTGTCGTAGTGACATCGCCATCGGTCGAGTTAGAGGCAGGGACAAGCGTCAGCTTGGATCGCACGGAGACCAATAGTCCCGCTTTGATTGGTTACACGTCGGGCACAACAGGTCGACCCAAGGGCGCTGTGCTATCGCACGGCAATCTCCTGGCGTCTGTGCGAGGCCTAGAGATAGCGTGGCGTTGGACTCCAGACGACATCCTGATTCTCGCGTTGCCGCTGTTTCATATGCATGGTCTAGGAGTTGGCTTACATGGATCGCTAGCGGTTGGGGCCAAAGTGGTCTTACTGTCGGAGTTCAATGTTGACGAAGTAGTGGATTCGATAACAAAATTCGATGCAACCATGTTCTTCGGAGTTCCGACTATGTACAGCAGGTTGCTTGAATCTCCGGAAGCCACTGAACTCGAGCAACTTCGCTTGTGCGTATCAGGTTCAGCACCTCTGCCGGCCGAACTTCATCAAAGCATCCATCGAGTGACTGGCCAACATGTTTTGGAACGATATGGCATGACTGAAACAGCGATGCTGGTTTCTAATCCGTATGAAGGAGAGCGACGACCAGGTTCAGTAGGGTTCCCGTTGCCGGGAGTAGAGGTACGA
>PAVP01000026.1 GCA_002713975.1 Acidimicrobiaceae bacterium
ATACACAGGCAATTCTCGGTGAAGAATGTTGTACGCCCCCTGGGACTTGAACCCAGAACCTGCGGATTAAGAGTCCGATGCTCTGCCAATTGAGCTAGAGGCGCTAGAACCGCTCATGGTACCGCCCCAAATATCTAAAGACAGAAGGGTATTTCACCCCTGTCGAAAGAGGACAGGTGTCTCTATCGGTTGTCGAAACCTAAAAAGTTGAAAGCAGCCCCGAAGAGAGGCTCTTGCAGCGAGCCGAAGGTGGATCTGACGACACCGACCAAAGGGCCAAATTTAAAGAGATAGTTGGGGTGACCGAGGGGAATTGAACCCCCGACCTCCTGTGCCACAGACAGGCGCTCTAACCAACTGAGCTACGATCACCAAGAGCACAGATCTTGCCACACCATTACGCTAGAAGCGAAGTGCAATACTCACCCGCATCAACCTGGATGCGGAAATCCGAATTGAACTAGGACGAAAACAAAATGCCAACCACGCCTCAACGTCTTCAACCACCAGTTGATTACATCCCCCGGATTACAGCCCAATACTCGGGTTTGGGGTACGGCGAATACAGATGGCTGGAAAGCGAAGAAGCACCCGCATGGACCCCACTGTCCAAACCTTTGTCAGAATCAAAAGTTGGTCTGATCTGCACCGGCGGAATCTACTCATCTGGTCAAACAGCTTTCCATTTCAAAGACGACACCACCTACAGGGCGATACCCACCGACGTGGACACCGAAGACCTCAGGGCAACCCACTTCGCATACGACCTCACGGATGCCCGAAAAGACATCAACGTCGTATTCCCAGTTGAACAGCTACGAACCATGATCAACGAAGGGGTCATCGACTCACTAGCACCAAACGCCTACACCCTTATGGGGGGTATCTACAGCACTCGCCGAGTCATCGAAGAACTGATCCCTGCGCTNGTNGAACGTGTTCTTGCTGACGANGTNNACGTNGTTTTGTTGGTGCCCGTCTGACCTGTCTGTCATCAGACCGTGGGTCTGATCGCACGAGCCATAGAAGAAGCAGGAATTCCGACACTTTCCATGTCCAGTGCCCGCGATATAACTCGGTCGGCATGGCCAGCGCGGTCGGTGTATCTCGACTACCCCTTAGGTCATACAGCCGGTCGCCCCAACGACCNTCAACTCAATGAGTCGATAATGCGTGACACACTCGGAGCGTTTGAGTCCCTGTCGGAGCCGGGGTCAATGGCNCANTTACCGTACCGCTGGGCGGACAATGATGATTGGAAAGACAAAGTCTTCGCTCCAGTCGAATCGGAAGAATCTTCTGANNAGTCAGGCGGATATGACGANGACCGTGTNGCCAGNTACGANACNCCTCAGTATCAGANCGAGGAAGATCACGCCGCNGCCGAACACAGCCATGACGGAGAAGAGTGCTTGGTCTGCGCCGGTATTGATTACTGATGGCTGAACCTAATCAGGTGGCCTCTACGGGGCACGCCTCNCCGGGTTCAGGAGGCGACTACGACCCGGAATCGATTGCGATACGTTCTGCCGCAACAGTTTTGATCTTGGCGGACAAACCNGACCTGCAAGTCTTAATGCTTAANCGCAACGCCCGATCGATTTTTGTTGGCGATATGTGGGTCTACCCCGGGGGAGCAGTCGATCCCGAAGATGCAACTGCNGAGGCNGACGCGGTGGTCGAAGGNTTAACCGACCAAGAAGCCAGCGANTCATTGCAAGTTGACCAAGGTGGTATCGCTTTTTGGGTGGCTGCGCTCAGAGAGACNTTNGAAGAGGCAGGCATCCTTCTCGCCCGCAACCCAGGCGACNAGNNGCTCGTNGACCTATCAGTGCCCGAGCACGAAAAACGCTTCAACACCTACCGCGCGGGGGTGAACTCAGGAACCGTCGACTTTGTCGACATGGTTAGACGAGAAGGACTAGTTCTTGACGGATCAGGTGTGCACTATGTCAGTAGGTGGGTAACGCCTCTCGGTCCGCCTCGCCGCTACGACACCCGGTTCTTCGTTACGGCAATGCCTGAGGGGCAACAACCACTCCACGACGATGACGAAGCTGTGAACCACCAATGGATACGTCCGGCGGAAGCATTAGCACTCAACGAAACGGATGAGATGTTGATGATGACGCCAACTGTTTCGATGTTGGGACGTCTAGCACGCTACGAAAATTCCGCGGAAGCGATAGCGGCAGCCGAAGGCAACACCGCAATCGATGACGAAATGGTGCACATCAGATACGGCATCGAAGGACCGGGACGCATAGCGTGGCCCGACGACCCTGACTACGCCGAGGCAGACCCCCGTTTGGAATCGGGGATGGTTCGATGGCCAGGACGAAGACCCAACGAATAAAACCGTTATAGGTTCATTCTTGATTCGGAAATTAGCGTCGCGGATGGCACCCTTAACAACAGGCCCCCGTGGCGTAAATGGATAGCGCAGCGGGCTTCTATCCCGACGGTTGCAGGTTCGAGTCCTGCCGGGGGCGCTAAAGTGCAATAAATACACCGGGGAGCTCGGACAGACCGGGCTGAGAGGTCAGCTACCCATGCTGGCGACCCGACATGACCTGATCCGGGTAATTCCGGCGGAGGAAGCTATGCGAAGAATAAATGTCCTAATGGGTTCCATTGNTATAGCGATGTTGATCATCACAGCCTGTGGTNNCGACAACGCCCCCCAAGAAGAAGCNGGCGAGGTCACACTGACGTTGGTAACACATGACTCGTTTGCGATCTCCGATGGCGTATTCGAATCGTTCCGCGCTGAAACAGGCATCACCGTCGAAGTGCTCACGTCAGGCGANGTCGGCTCGTTAGTAGCTCAAACAATATTGAGTGCCGGAAATCCGGTCGGTGATGTCGTCTATGGCGTTGACAACACCTTCATGCAACGACTGCTCGACAGCTCGGCGATAGAACCCTACGAAGCACCCGCGCTCACCGACGTTCCGGACCAGTTCGAACTTGATTCGACACACAGACTGACCCCAATTGACTACGGAGACGTGTGCGTTAACTATTGGAAAGATGCTCTCAGTGGCCCACCACCCACGTCACTGATGGACCTTGTTTCAAGTGAATACAAGTCAAGTCTGGTTGTTCAAAACCCTGAAACTTCTTCACCGGGCATGGCGTTCCTGTTAGCCACNATTGCCGGCACACCTGACTGGGAANACTTTTGGAAACAGTTACGAGCCAACGACGTGACGGTGACNAACGGGTGGGAAGCGGCGTACTACGGAGACTTCATCGCCGGTGGCGGCAGNCGACCACTAGTNGTTTCATATGCCTCAAGCCCAGTCGCAGANTTGATTTANGCGGANCCACCAGTAGACGAACCGCCAACAGGAGTTCTTCTTGATTCCTGCTTCCGGCAAGTCGAGTTTGCGGGCGTGCTGGCAGGAACTNCNCACNCGTCNGAAGCTCGCTTGCTTATCGANTTCTTGTTGAGCGACACATTCCAAAACGAGATTCCAATGAACATGTTCATGTACCCGACATCAAGCACAGCTGAACTGCCACCAGCATTTGCTCAACATTCACAGATCTCGGACACGCCGTTGTCGCTGCCCCCAGCAGAAATAGAAGCTAATCGTCAACAGTGGACTGAACGTTGGGTCGAGATCGTTCTCGGGTGAGGGTGTGAATAGGTCTACCTATTCCGGACTTGGTTGGCGAACATTCGCTGTTATCTGTGGTGCAGCCCCACTGGCGTTTCTTGGACTGTTTTTCTTTTACCCGGTCATCAATATTGTGGTCAGCTCGTTGAGTCAGGGCTTGACCGGTTTTCTCGGTGTCTTTGAGTCGTCTCGGACGAGAGACGCCATCTGGTTCACTGCCTGGCAAGCTACGGCGTCAACTCTGGTCACCGTTGTAATAGCGATGCCATGCGCGGCGTTGATGGCACGGACATCAGGAACCGCCGGTGTTTGGCTCAAAGCATTGGTGACGGTGCCATTTGTGCTTCCCACCATTGTTGTAGGTGGAGCGTTCAAAGAACTGTTCGAAGGACTGAACGGTTCTGTTGGGTTTCCGAACCTCAATCACACCGCTGGCGCAATAATTGTCGCCCACGCGTTTTTCAACTTCGCAGTCGTTGCAAGAACCGTCGGGGCCTACTGGGCCGGTTTAGATCACCAACTTGAAGAGCAAGCCAGAACCCTAGGTAGTTCTAATTCCCATGTGTTTTGGCGGGTGACGTGGCCACGACTCAAGCCGGCAGTTTTCGCGGCNGCTGCGATCACTTTTCTGTTCTCTTTCACATCTTTTGGAGTTGTCCTTGTCCTGGGTGGACTGCGACAAGCGACCATAGAAACCGAAATTTTTCGTCATGCTGTGGTGCGAGGTGACCTAGCAACGAGCGCATCCATGTCCGTCATACAAATCGCGGCAGTGCTGTGTCTTGTCGCAGTGACGTCGCGTTTGGAGCGTCGAACAAGCGTCAGCACCCAGATGATGCGAAGCACCATCGCGCCCATGCGGACCACCACCAAAACAACTATCGCAGTCTTCAGTTTGATATTCCTTGGTAGCCCTGTTGCGGTGATGATCGAGAGGTCACTCAAAGCCGCTGACAGCTACGGGTTGCAGAACTATGCGGCTCTTTTCGAAAAGATTCCACAGTTACCGACAACNTCAGCCGAAGCCCTCGGCAATTCAATGATCTATGCATTGATCGCGACGGCAATGGCGTTGTGTTTGGGTGTCGTATGTGCAATGACGATTGTCACCAGACGCGACACGGTGGGTCGTTTCTTTGACCTTGCAGCGACACTGCCTTTAGGTGTATCCGCAGTGACCGTTGGTTTCGGAATTTTGATTTCGCTCAACAGATCGCCGGTGGACTGGCGGACCAGTTGGTGGATTGTTCCTGTTGCCCACGCCATAGTCNCTNTCCCATTCGTNGTGCGATCAATCGTTCCCATGTTGCGCCAGATCCATCCCTCTNTNCGAGAAGCAGCNNCNCTGTTGGGGTCATCTCCACTGCAGATACGCGCACAGATCGACCTTCCTCTAATTGCTCGAGGTCTAACAGTCGCAGCAGGGTTTGCGTTCGCCATTTCTCTGGGCGAGTTTGGTGCCACCTCGTTTTTGCCTCGACGTGCCGACACGCTCACAGGACCTCAAGCAGTGTTTCGACTATTAAGCACCCCGGGAGACCTTCTTCGCGGTCAAGCGATGGCGCTGTCTGTTGTGTTGGCTGGAGCTGTCGCTGCGGCAGTTATTTGCTCTGAAATTCTTTCTTCAGAAAAGAAACGTAGGCGTGAAGTTGACCCGCCGATAGGTTCCTAAGTCGTGCTTATCAAAGAGTTCAGCAATACTGGTGCTGTGACTGATCAACCAGTCGACCTTGAACGCATACGGGCAGCGGTCGTCGAAATCCTCGAAGCTATTGGCGAAGACTCCCAACGCGACGGTTTACTGCGGACCCCTGACCGTGTTGCGAAGATGTATGCAGAAGTCTTCGCAGGTCTTAGAGAAGACCCCGAACATCACCTGAAAGTCCAGTTTGAAGCGGGCCATGACGAGATGGTGTTAGTCAAAGACATTCCCTTCTACTCGATGTGTGAACATCATCTCCTTCCATTCGTAGGGAAAGCCCATGTTGCATATGTCCCCGGTGAGCACGGCAAAATAACGGGATTGTCGAAACTAGCCCGACTGGTTGAGGCCTATGCGCGCCGACCNCAAGTGCAAGAACGGTTAACGAGTCAAGTAGCAGACCAACTCATGGAAGCACTCGATCCCCGAGGTGCTCTAGTAGTGATCGAAGCTGAACATCAGTGCATGTCGATGCGCGGGGTCCAAAAGCCTGGATCGTTGACACTCACGTCAGCAGTTCGAGGAATTTTCTTGAGTGATGCCACCCGGGCAGAAGCCTTTCAACTTATCGGCATAGGTCGCTAAACCTAAATCGCAAGCGGGCGTTCCCCTCGAAGGAAACGCTCGCACATCACCAGNAAATTNACCCAATAGCTTGTGCCCGGCACGAAACTCTCGACCGTCGCTGTACTCGCAACATCTGTGGCCTCAGCTGATCCCGCGTGTTGCACCCCAACCAAGTTCACCTCCTCAAGGTCCCCTGAGAATAAGTTGAGGAGGTCTGCTATTGGAGCGTCGAGAATGGCGTCAACTTCGCTGGGTTGGAGCACGTAATCCTCGAGGGGTCGATCATCTCGAAGTAGGAAGACACTNGTGAGCTCTTTGTTGAGGTGACCTTCGCCGCTGTCGTCAACGAGACGACGNTCACCCAAAAAAACGAGATCATTGGGCGTTGCTGTAACACCAAGTTCTTCAGCTAATTCTCGNACNCCATCTGTTGGGCTTTCACCGGCAGAGAGATGCCCAGCAGCACTTAAATCAAGTAGTCCGGGGAAAGCGGCCTTTGCGTTGGATCGGCGCTGCAAAACCAAGCTGGGGACACCATTTCTTATCGTTGCTATTTGGCAGTGAAACACGCGGTGCCAGTCACCGGCTTGGTGCACTTCATCTCTTGGTTTGACACAGAGGAAGCGACCCATGTCGTCGAAAACGTCGAGCATTTCGACTCCCGGAGCGCTATCGGTCACCTCAAAGCAATTCGGTGTATGAATCAAGTAANGGCAGAGCAGTGTCNGGGCCNTCAGGTGGAAGCCACAGCACAACGCGACTCACCCCGGCTTCTTCGAGGCTTTCTATAACATCAGGTTTGCCTGGCGTTCCAAACTGGCCGAATTCAATAGTCGCNGGGTCTCTTCCAGCGTCCTCAGCGGCTTGGCGAACTTCCTCTATTGGGCCTGCAAGATCGTGACGCCCCGAGATTGGCATCCATCCATCGCAAAACTCGACGATATCTTTGATGGTTTTCGGTCCAGCTGCCCCACCGAGAATCACTTTAGGACCTCCGGGTTGCACCGGTTTGGGCCAGGACCAACTTGAATCAAAGTTGACGTGGTCGCCTGCGAATTGGGCTTCATCGTTGGTCCAAATTTCTCGGCACGCCAACATGTTTTCTCGAGTGATAGCGCGACGTTCGGTGTATTTGATTCCGTGGTTCGCCATCTCCTCCTTGTTCCAGCCATACCCAATGCCGAGGATGAACCTGCCGTTGGAGATCAAGTCGAGAGACGCACATTCTTTCGCCAACCACAGTGGATCTCTTTGGGCGACCAGGGTTATGCCNGTACCAAGCATCAAATTNTCGGTTACCGCTGCGGCCGCTGCTAAGCCAACAAACTGGTCGTGGGTTCGCCAATATTCCTCCGGGAGAGGTGGCGCGCCTTCGCGTCCGCCCCACGGAGTGATTCGGCTGGTGGGGATGTGACTGTGTTCGGGGAACCAAAGCGACTCAAAGCCTCTGTCTTCAACTTCTCTGGCTAGCTGTACTGGTTGGATTGCTTTGTCGGTCGGAAATATTGCGATCCCAATTTTCATCGAACTACCTCTTGGACTGATTTGAACTGTCTAACAAAGCTAACCGGACTTGATCCTGATTTGACGAGCAGAATGAGATGGGTTGTCACTTCACCCGTCACTAGTGGCACACTTTCACTGGGNCTAGAGGCGGCCCCAGTGCGAGGAGAGAACTATGCAGGTCAACCTAGAAGTCGATAAATGCATTGGCAGCGGATCTTGTGAGTTGCTTGCACCGGAAGTATTCGTAGTCGGTGAAGATGGGTTAGCAGAACTGCTTGATGCGACTCCGGGNAGTGATATGGAGTCGAAATGTCGAGCAGCNGAAGAAAGCTGCCCGACNCAAGCAATCACTGTTGAAGTCTGAACTAGATGATGGCTANGCGGTCATCTTGTTGAATGGGTCGGTAGCCTGAGAGGTCGTCCGGGAAGTGGCGCAGCTTGGTAGCGCACCTGCTTTGGGAGCAGGGGGTCGCAGGTTCAAATCCTGTCTTCCCGACCATTACAAATCCAGTTGGATGTTGATTTTGGGGTTGACCGTTGCCGAGGACTGGTTGGGTGTGCCCGCCAGATTGACCTCGTTTCCCGTTTTCTTAGGTTCTCACTTTGCCGACGNGGGGTCTGACGGTGAGCCAAAGGATGGTCGCGGCGATACAACCCCTCGCTGTCCATAGGACGCTTCGAAGCAAATTCCCCAGCATCAGGTCACCGTGGACTTCTAAGTCGAATCCATTTGCAAGTTCGCCGTGGGCAGGCGCAGAGACGAACGCGCTAAGAGCCATTATTGAAAGCATCAGTAAGGCACCGATTACGGCGAACTTTCGAAGGCTCCCTGATANGCAGAGCAGGAGTGCAAGCGCAGTCAGTCCCTCTACGAGCCAAGGCGCTATCAAAAGGCGCCCAATAACATCGACGTGTTTCGCTTGGAANTCTTCATANGTTTCGTTGCCGACGAAAGCGAACAACGGATAGTGAACGATATGAACGGTCCAAATCATTCCGACCATGAACCATGTCGATAGGGCATGCACAGCTACGACACCCAACTCCTGCCGAGGGCTCAGCGACAGACGCGCATACCTTCCGTGTTTCACAAATTGCCCTTCCGCAGACGATCTCGGACCTCGCCCGCTCTAATCCGAATTTGTTCCAAGTCAGTTAGGCGGTTCAAATTCCCGTACTGGAGCGATAGCCGGTGNTTAGANGCCAACACATCTCGGTGTCTGTCGAGGAAATCCCAGTANAGGGTCGTGTACGGGCAGGCGTCGTCACCNACCCGCTTCTTAGGATCGAATGTGCAGTCTCGGCACGAGTCGCCCATTCGATTGAGGTAGGCGCCNCCACTGGCATAAGGCTTAGACGACATTGCTCCGCCATCAGCGTAAAGGGCCATACCGATCACATTGGGCGCCATCACCCACTCAGCACCGTCAACGAAGGAAGACCACATCCAATTCATCATCGCTTGTGGTTCGATGCCAGCGGTCAAGGCCAGGTTTCCAAAGACCATGAGCCGTTCAATATGGTGTGTGTAACCACTTTCTCTTAGGTGCTTCACTGCNGTTCCAACACAAACCATTTCGGTTTCGGCCTCTCCTAGGAACACGGGTGGAATCGGTTGATTGGCCTTAAAAAAATTGGATTGTAAATACTCGGGCATCCATAGCCAGTACAGGCCCCATATGTATTCTCTCCAACCGAGAATTTGTCGGATATAACCCTCAACACTATTGATGGGTGCCTTTCCGCTTCGGTAGGCGTTTTCAACGGCATCTATGACTTCTGACGGGTGAAGCAACCCGAGATTCATCGATGAGCTGAGGCAGGAATGAGACAATTTCCATTCGTCTTTCAGCATGGCGTCCTCANATGCGCCGAATTCTGGCAGTCCGCTCGTAACGAACTCGTCGAGTCGCTCGAGTGCTTGTTGTCGATTGACCGGCCAAGTCCCATTGGGCCCAGAACCCCAGGAATCAGGGAGTCGCTGCGAAACGTCGACATCTGTTTGGTCGAGTGGGAACTGACGCAAAGCTGGCCACGATCTCCCATCTTTGGGAGGCGGCTTCCGGTTTTCGGCGTCAAAGTTCCAGCGACCGCCTTCGGGCTGGGTGTCATCCATTAAGACATCGAAACGTTTACGCTGCCATCTGTANAAATCTTCCATTCGCATGTTTTTACGGGTTTGCGACCATGCCGCAAAATCCTCTGCACTGCAGAGAAATTGGTTATTGGGAACCATTTGGACACCCAAACGTTTGAGCAAGTTACGAGCTCGCCAACTCGCCGGAGCCATCGCAATAACCTCGCCCACTGCGAAGTCCTCACAATGGATACGAAGGCCTTCCTCGGCGGAGCGCGCGTGCCGGTAATCGACCTCATAGCCGGCTTCCCGGAGTTCCCCCGCAAAGTGAGACATGGCGGAAACGATGAGGTGTTGTCGTTGCGCGTGCCACGACTTCGAAGCAATCTTTTGTTGACTCTCAACGAACAAAACACGGCAGTCTTCAGGGGAACGACCATCCAGTGAGCTGACGTTCACATTGAGTTGATCTCCAAATATCCAAACCGACGGCTTTACCTTCTCACTCATAGAACTGAGCCAACCTCACCCGTGGAATACCGAATCAACCCTTGGAAAGCTATTGGGGACTTTGGATTCAGACTCAAAAGGTGCCAGCTTTTGGGAGCTGTACGTCCTGGACACGAATCCTGTCCTCCCGACCAGTNCAGCCCTTATTGTCCTCGTCTAAGAGAGAAGGGATTTGGATTATGGGTTGGGATGAATTAGCGATTGTGTCGTCTCTGGTTACAGGCATAGCGACACTGGGAGTGGCGGTNTTTCTTTCAGTTCAATTACNGGTGCAACACAAAGATTCNGAACGGCTCCACCTCGATTCGGAAAGACAATTCGCGTTCTTAAACGAGAATCGGCAACAAGAACTGTTTATCTCCTATTACGAAACCGANTCAGCAGCCAATCTCTTCTGGAAGGGGGCTAGTGATTTCGACTCCCTTACTGAGGCTGAAGAGAACCGCTACAGAATGATGATGCACTCGATGTATTTTCATCTGGTGAACGCATGGAAACTGGAACGCGATGGAGGGGACCTCAGGCGGCTGCGTGCTAGCTGGGAGGCCACGTTGCGACACCCAGGACAACGACGGATCTATGAAAAGACAGGCCGAACTCTGTTAGCCAGAGATCCGGACATCACCGAGTTCGTTGAGGAGATCTATAGCGAACTCGAAAGCCAAGCCGCATAGAGNNCCCCTGCAGAGGCNNGGNNGCGNTGNCTATGATCNCTCAGCAACAGGTGGCACNTACGGTTGNAGTTGGAGGATTACAACTATGCCTAGATTCGTAATAGAACGAGATATACCCGAAATCGGGTCCTCAGAACGTGAACAACTGAGAGGAGCGGCGGCAGCGTCGAATGACGTATTGGTCGCAATGCGCTCAGAAGGCAAAAACATTTCATGGGAACAGTCCTATGTGGTTCAAGACAAGACCTTCTGCATTTATCACGCCGATGAATCCGGACTGATTGACGAGCACGCAGAGCGCAGCGGTTTCCCTGCTTCTATCGTCACTGAAGTGAAAGCTCGCATCGACCCGATTACCGCAGAGAGCTAGTCACCCGCAATCCCGAAATATCGGGGCAGAAATGACAGAATTTTCTCGACGGTATGTCCGATCGATGCTTCAGTTCGAGGCAGTGGTGCGGCGCGTCCCTAACTCTGCGTGGGGTAACGCAACCTGCTGTACCGAGTGGAACGCCCGCGAACTAGTTGGGCATACGTTGAAAGTAATGACCTTTACCGAAGCTGCATGTGGAATCGAAGGAACGGTTCCAGATAACAGCTTCGAGGAAATTGCTGGAGAAGACCCTGTCGTAGCTACCGGGCTGATCGTTAATCGTGTGTGGGAGGCGTTGGAGACCCCGGGGGTGCTCGAACATCATGGGCCGACCATTATCGGTGAGATGACTGTCGATGACTTTTTGGGTGCCATGTGGATTGACCCGATGACGCATTCGTGGGATCTCGCTGACTCGGTAGATGTGGACCACGGGATAAGTGATGATCAGGCAAATGCTCTTTACGCCGAAGCCTTGGGGTCCATTGAAGCCTTCCGTCGACCGGGCGGTTACGCCGATGCTCTTCAAGGCTCGAATGACCCTGTCAGTCGTTTAATGGCTTTCTTGGGTCGAACTTCGGTTCGAAGTTGAGGCGAAGTTGGTTGAGCGTTGTCGAAAAGAATCCCTCTCCGGCCAGTCACCGATGGTCTTCCATTTTAAGTAGGAGATGTACATGACGGATAAATCTGACCCAAGGTCACAGTTCTTATTTGGAAAGGCGTTCGCAGCATTCGACGCAGTGGTGCACCAAGTACCCGACGACGCATGGGGTAACGCATCACCATGCGAGGAGTGGACCGCTGCAGACATCGTCGGACACGTCGCCGCTACAACACAATTGCCTTGTTTTTTGGCTCAAAGGGTCCCAATCGGCGTTCCCGCAGGCCCCGACGCATCTGAACGACCAACCAGGGGCGGCGACAACTTATTCTTCAGCAAAGCAGTCATGGAAACGCTTATCGGCTTGCGCGAAGAATCAGTTGCCGGCAACGCCCTAGAAGTATGGGACCGCAGCTACGCACACATGAACGACGTCCTATCAGGAGACGTTTGGGGACAACCACCCATTGCAAGCCAACGCTGAATCATGACGTTAGAAGAATGGCTAGAACCAGTTTTCTACGACTCAACGGTCCACACCTGGGACCTATCCCAAGCAACAGGTGTCCCACACAACCTCGACGACGATCTATGCAGGGCTGCCTTAGCGACACTGATCAGTATCAACGAATCAGCAGATATGCGATCAGCTGGCGTATTTCTGCAGGCAAAAGACAGTCAGTCTGATGACCCCGTTGACCAGTTGATCGCCTACACGGGACGGACAGCGATCCGGTAACGAGGGGATTCGACCGCAAGAGCGGCTAGAGACGCAACTGAACGAAACCTGAACCTTGGTTGCTTTGACGCTGATTTAGACACGGAACTAGGTTCGGAATCTTGAGAATCGAAGGTGGATGATGACAACGCAAATACAAATTACTTATGAGTTAAATGTGATCCCAGGAAAGGCTGCGGAGTTAAGAGAAATCGCTAGAGAGATGGTTTCTTTTAATGATTCCGGCGAACCGGGGACGCTTAGATACAACGTCTACATGAATCTCGACGAAACGCTATTCACTTTTTTGGAGACATTCGTTGACTCGGATGCTTGCAGTTTCCACGGGGCAAGATTTGCTGAAGGGGACTTTGTCAGCCAAGTTCTTGAGCGAACTGATGGCGGACGCCTTTGCGTGCTGGGACCCGTATCTGACGACTTCAAAACATGGGCTTCCGACGCAGGCTTCGAAATCGAATATTTCGATTTCATCGACGGGTTCATTCACTAATTTGAAGTAGCTCCAGCAACCAATGAATTGACTGTCCTTCCATTGCAAGGCGGGGGTCACAGGTTCGAGTCCTGTAGCGCCC
>PAVP01000027.1 GCA_002713975.1 Acidimicrobiaceae bacterium
CATTACGCGTGGCTCCATTGCAAGAGACCTCGCTATCGCAACACGCTGCTGCTGTCCGCCCGATAACTGACCCGGGAACTTCTCCGCCTGTTCCGGAATCCCCACTCGGTCAAGTAGTGCCCGGGCCATAGCCTCAGCCTCGGCTCGCGGTTTTTTCCTCACCCAAATCGGAGCCAGAGTGATGTTGTCCAGAACAGTTAAGTGCGGGAAAAGATTGAACTGCTGAAAGACCATGCCTACTTCTGATCGAATCTTTTCGATGTTCCGAAGGTCGTTAGTAAGTTCAATACCGTCAACGACAATATCGCCACCCTGATGAACCTCTAGGCGATTGATGCATCGGATCCAGGTGCTCTTACCCGAGCCCGAAGGTCCGCAGACAACAGCTACCTCACCTTCCTTGATCGTCGCCGTCACACCTTTCAGGGCTTGAAAATCGCCGTAGAACTTGTCGACATCTACGCAAACGATCATGTCTTCGCTGTCAGCCAATCTGTCATTAGCTGCTGTTGTTGCATCGTCGATGCTCATGAATCTCTGCTCCCGGTCTGAGGGGTATGGGCACTTATCATCATCGTTCTCCAAGCCCTACTCGCCGCTCTAAACGCTGACTATATTTGGAAATGGTGAAATTGAAGAAGAAATANATCATCGCTACCAGAAGAATGCCTTCTCGTTTTACACCCATGAACTCACTNTGAGCGGGAATCACCGAATTCGCAACCCGCAGAAANTCGAAGAGGCCAATGATCGCNAAAAGCGATGTCTCNTTGAAGGTCGAGATNACTTGACCCACAAGNTGAGGAATNGAAACCGTTAAGGCCTGNGGTAGNACGATGAAGCCTGTCCGTTGNGCAGGNGTCAGGCCAATAGCGTCTGCNGCCTCGTATTGGCCTTTNGTGATNGACTGCAAACCACCTCTGACGTTCTCTGCTAGGTAGGCCGCCGAGAACAGTGTGTAACCCGTTAAGACAGCAGCCAATTCTGCTAANTCCATCCCGTCNGGAAGNAACAGGGGAACCATNACCGAGAAGAAGATCAGGACACTNATNAGAGGGACACCTCNTATCACCTCAATGTANCTAGTCGACAGCATCCGAAAGATCGGAAACTTCGATGTNCGACCCAAAGCAAGCAGAACTCCCAANGGGAAGGAGAGAAGAACAACTATTAGCGCGACGAATAGGGTCAGTCCCAAGCCACCCAAGAACTCTGTCGACTGGAGTTCGACTGTTGACGGGGTGTTAATCATTGTCGCCAGGTAATGAACTAGTGCTGTAACGCCCAGCCAGCCGAGAACGAGCTGCCGGCGTTTCGCTACTTCTCCGATGAAGTTCGGTGCCAACAGCGCTGCCAGTGCCAAGAGCAGGAAACTAATTCGAGCTTTCTGAAGCATCGGGTACCAACCAAAGAACGCTGCCACCCAATTAAAAATGGCGAACACCAAAAGCGCGGTGGCAGTGATGCGTCCTGCTTCCCCAACACTCGGGCGAGTCAGACCCCAAAGAAGCGCTCCGCCCAATAAACCAAACGCTAAGCCCATGGGAAGGTCCGTTGATACGACATGGCCGTAGTCAAGGGCGGGGTCTCTAAGTACCACCCAAAACAGTGTCAAAGGACTTATCAACCACAACAAGTTACTGGCGCCCTTGACAAATCCGAGATACCGGCCGCGTTGGAAAAATCTCCCTACGAAGAAGAAACTGGACAGAAGAATCAACATGACGGTCCACGGCATCTTTGTGGAGAACGCAACTGTCCTACCTGATTCAGCGACATACGACTTTGTCTCTGAGATAAACGCGTAGTGCCCATAGGGAGCTATCCAAAGACTCAGCAGGGCAAGGCTGAGGCCCACGAAAACAACTGAAGTAACTGACACCTCAACACGCCGGCGTGCGGGATCGCTAAATCTGCTCCACAACGCAGCCCCCACGGCTAACAAAAGAACTGCCGCAATCCACCAAGTGGATCGATCCACCATGGCATCCATGAAGGACTCGCGTCGCAGCGAACCATCGATCGTGCGAATGACCTTGCCATCACTGCCGAGGATCACGCTGGGTTCGCGCACAATAATACAAAGAGCTAGGAGCGCTCCGGTGCCCATCAGCCATGTAGAAATTCGCCTGACAGACACGCCACCCCAATTTGCCCATATGCCGGCGCTGAGGCCCGCTAGGCCGACAATAAATCCAAGTGCAACCCATACTCGTATGTACTGAGATTCAGGGTAAGACAGCGTCATTAAGGCTCGGAGGTTGGTGCGCACCGCGTCCCATTGCCGGTTTTCGCTAAAGACAAAGTTCAGAACACCGCGCAATGCCGCAAGCGCGGCTAGTGCACCAAGCAGTGTGAGTATTCCGTTCGCCCAATTAGAAAAGAGATTTTTTCTGAGCCACTGACCCACCGGCAGGCTGGGCGCTTCATGCGGGGATCTCCGTTGTTCTTCCGTTCCACGCTGAAATTCTGCATCTGCTGATACCTGGTCCGCGTCTTGCATATCAGCGCTCCACGATTCTCATGCGGACATTAAAGAAATTGACTATCACCGATATCGACAGCGAACACGAGAGATAAAAGAACATCCAGATAGACACAACCGGCAACGTTTTTCCTGTTTGGTTGTAGACCGTCTGTCCGACCTGAACAATGTCGCTATAACCGACNGCNATGGCGAGAGANGTGTTCTTGGTCAAGTTCAGGTATTGATTCCCTAAAGGCGGNAGCATCACTCTCGCTGCCTGAGGGATNATCACNCTCCTTAATGCAGTTGAACGTCTCAGACCAAGGGCAGCCGCAGCTTCTGTCTGTCCCTTNGGGACTGCCAGAATTCCTCCACGGACTATTTCGGCAATAAAGGCAGAGGTATAGAACACGACACCGAAAAAGACGGCAGCGAACCCGATCGAGAAGTTCAGGCCTGANGGTCCATAGTTAGGAAACTTTCCTACTTGGACTATGTCCGGTAATGCAACGTCGACCGGNCGGCCACTTCGACCGTTCCCNAATTTNTTACCNAAGACTTCGAAGAGATCACTCCCGGAGTTGATCATCCAGCTGGAAAGCCCTGGCCATAGAACCAAGAAAAGGATGGCTCCCAACACTCCACCAACCCCTGCGAAGATCATCCGGAAATAATCGTCGTCAGTTAACTTCGCTAACCCCGCCGGTGTTCGTCGACTGTTAAGAAATCCACGAATCCAATAGACGCTCGTGCCGACTGAGAGGAGCGCTACCAGTATTTGAAGGACACCTTCGGGTACTGCGGAAACTGCAGAGGACAAGGCATCAAAGATGTTGCCNACAAAGCCGAAGATCGGATGAATAAACCAACCCAAAGCCCCGAACACCACAACCAGACCGAAGGCGCTCAGAATTGGGTAGGTCTCTTCACCTGACAGGTCCTGTTGCGCTATACGGCGTTTTCGAAGAAAGTTGGCGGCGAACAAGCCGATGATGATGACAATCATCCACTGGTAGAAGCCGTCCGCTATGTGAACTCTCGGCATCGAAAGTCCCTTATTGGACACATGGAACCATCCATTTACCGGACCGACATCCAGAGAAACTCGGTCCAAGCTGGCGAAGACTGCTCCATAAAAAAGAATTTGCACTAACAGGGGCACGTTTCGAAGGGTTTCGACGAAGACAGTTCCCAATTTTTTGAGCAGCCAGTTATTCGACAATCTTGAGAGGCCGACCAACACACCGATCAACGTTGCTACAAAGATCCCCGCAATAGCCATCCGCAGCGTATTGACCATTCCGACCCATAGCGCTCTGCCTCCGGTGTCAGGATCGGTATCGATCCCCGAAGATAGATCGATTCCAGGATTGACTGACAAGAAGTCGTAATCAGTCGGTACGTTCGACGCTTTAAGGTTGTCGCCCGCTTGGTTAGCGAGAAACCAAAGGGCACCAAGAGTCAACAGCAGGGCGATTATTTGCACAACCCACTTGACCACCGTGACATCTCTGTAAAGCGGGGGGCGCTCGTGGTGAATTGACGGTGGAGCAGTGCTTGCCACTAGATGGTTACCTCTCAGATAAACATGACAGCTCTAGGTGATCGATCGTTCAGCCTAGAGGTAGTGAAAGGGCTGGAGGTCGATTTGACCTCCAGCCCTTTCGAAATTCTTTGGTGGTTCTAAACCACCTACAGAATCAAATTGCTATATCAACGTGCTGGTGGAGCATAAACAAGACCACCGGCGGTCCAGGCAGCGTTTGCTGACCCTTCACGGCTCAGACCCACTGGGTTGAGGTTACGGCTATAGATCTCGTCGTAGTTTCCGACCTGCTTGATGACTTGGTAGAAGGCATCAGCCGGAAGGCCCATGCCGCTCTGCAGTTCACCTTCGCCTCCAAGGAGACGGATGGTTTCGGTGTCGCCACCGGTAAGCATCATGTCAACGTTGCTTGAGTTCAAGCCCTTTTCATCAGCGATGATGGTCGCATATACGGCCCAGTTGACGGCGTCAGCAAATGCTGAGTCGTTCTGACCATATGTTGGGCCAAGCGGCTCTTTCGAAATCGGTGTTGCTGGGAAGATCACCCAGTTCTCACCGTCTGGTTGCTGCTTTGCCTTACGGCCTACAAGACCTGAACCATCAGTGGTGATGATGTCACATGCGCCCGAGATGAAGTTGTTGGTAACGGTATCGAAGTCTTCAAAGGTCTGAAGTTCAATTGATACACCTGCTTCAGCTGCTGCGTCCGCGATGTTCTTTTCGGTTGTTGTACCTGCACTTGTGCAAATCACGGAACCGCCAACATCCGATACTTGGGAAGAACCTGAGAAGCCATCGCTTTCGCGACCCATGAGCTGTTGACCGTCATAGTAAGTCGTTGGACCGAAGTCCATGCCTACTTCGGAGTCACGGCTCTGAGTCCAGGTTGTGTTTCGCATCAGAAGATCAACGTCACCGGTCTGAACTGCTGTGAAGCGCTCAGCGGCCGTCAATGAAACGAAATTCACCTTGTTTGCATCGCCAAGGATGGCTGCTGCAACAACGCGGCAATAGTCGGCGTCGAAGCCGGCCATGCTGCCATCAGCTTGGAGTTCTGAGAACGCCACGGCAGAACCTGATACACCACAGTTAACGGTGCCACGGCTCTTGATCGTGTCCAGAAGGCTTTCACCACTGGCTGCGAGCGTTACTTCAGTTTCTTCAGCATCCGATGACGAGCCGCTTGCGCTGCTGTCGTCGGAAGAATCGCTTCCGCCACAAGCCGAAGCGGCTAGTGCGATCGCGAATAGTGTGGCAAGCAGTCGCCACATAATGTTTTTCCGCATCTGTTTGAGTCCCTCTCTGTTGCGGTTACCGGCCCCGCGACCGGATTTCTGCTCGGTTAAGAGTCCGTGCACGGTATACGGTCATCAAAGCAAACCAACACCTTGTGATCTTTTCGTCACAATCTCTTTACAGGGCNGAAACNCTATCTGCTNNACNANCGTNTANCCAAGCCTCATTTAACTTTGTCTAACAGGAGCCGAAGAACCTATGGCCAACCCCCAAGATCACGCGATTAGTGCTCGTATCGCGACTGACACCGGGAAGCTCCTTTTAGACATCCGAGAGCGACTATTTGCTCAGGGGGCAGATAGCTGGACGGTTAAAGACACAGGGGACCTCGAAGCCCACAGATTTATTATGAACGCACTTCGAGAACACTTCCCTGACGACGGAATCTTGTCAGAGGAAGGTCGCGACGACCTTTCCCGTTTAGACAAGGAACGGGTCTGGATTGTCGACCCTCTTGACGGAACACGGGAGTTTGGCGAGCCAGGCCGCTCCGACTGGGCAGTGCATGTGGCTCTCACTGAAAATGGAACTCCTACAGCTGGGGCAGTCGCCTTACCCGCTATCGACAAAACTCTGACAACAGAACCTGCTTCTCAGCTTTCCCCAGCACATGACGGCCGCCCCAGACTGGTCGTCAGTCGTTCAAGAGCTCCGGCGGCTGCGATGATCGTCGCTGAAGCTCTCGGTGCGGAATTGCTAGCCCTCGGCTCGGCTGGGGCTAAGGCTATGGCAGTGGTTCTCGGACATGCTGATATCTATGCGCACAGCGGCGGGCAATACGAATGGGACAATTGCGCGCCGGCAGCGGTCGCAATGGCGGCCGGTCTACATGCGAGCCGTTGCGACGGATCGCCACTTGATTACAACTACGAAGATCCTTGGTTGCCAGATTTGTTGATCTGTCGACCAGAGTTCAAAGAAGAAGCACTCGCTGCCCTTAGGCGAGCGATTGAGGGTTGATTTTAGACATGGAACTAAAAACCACGCGTTTCGAAGTAGATGGTCCGGTAGCAACAATCATCCTGTCGCGACCTGAGCGTCGCAATGCTTGGACGGGAAGAATGCATACCGAAGTACGTCACCTTTTACAGCAAGCTGACTCTGACTCAGAAATTAGAACGGTGATCATCACCGGAGCGAATGACGATTTTTGTGTTGGGGCCGATAGCCAGGCGTTAGAAGGCCATCTCGAAAAAGGCGGGTATGACTCTGGAACCGATGCCGATATTTCCANTCCCGGATACGGGNTCGCTTCCGAATTTGATCAAAACTTTGCATTTATGTTNGGTTTGAACGTAACCACGATCGCNGCAGTTAACGGAGCAGCNGCCGGGGTTGGACTCGTCCTTGCTTGCTACTGCGATCTTCGGTTTGCTTCCAAGCACGCCAAACTGACCACCGCTCACGGCCCTCTGGGCCTGCCGGCTGAATTCGGCCTCTCTTGGTTGTTGCCAAGATTGATCGGCTTGACTCGTGCTAACGACCTTTTAATTTCAAGCAGAGTTATTACCGCTGGAGAGACTGCCGGATGGGGGCTCTTCAATGAAGTCCTCGAACCAGCGGAATTACTTCCGCACGCCAAGTCATATGCATCTGAACTAGTCGCGCGTGTTTCTCCGTCGGCTCAACGGATGACAAAACTTCAGGTGTACTTGGATCAACACAGAGATGTTGGTTCCGCTGTAGCCGATTCGGAACGACTGTTAGAAACAGCGATGTTGGACCCTGACTACCAAGAAGGCGTGCGAGCCCTCATGGAGCGGCGAGCACCTCGGTGGAATTAGAAGTGGGCGCCAAAATGGAAGCGCCAACCGGCTAATCCTTAGTCATCCAGGACGGTCACCACTCCGGTATCACCGTCGACCTGAATTCTTGCTCCGTCTGGGATCCGCTTGGTGGCGTCGGTCGCGGATACAACACATGGGATGCCAAGCTCTCTGCTCACGATAATGGCGTGACTCAATGCAGCTCCAACGTCAACAACTACACCGGCTGCTGGAACAAACAGAGGAGTCCAGGAAGGGTCTGTCAGAGGCGCTATGAGCACATCTCCAGGTTCGAGTGCTGTTGGATCGTGACTGTCAAGAATGACACGAGCCCTGCCTTCTGAGACACCGGGGCAACCAGGTAAACCTTGGATCGAATCACCCGACCGCAGAGGTTCAACCGTTACAGCATCACGATCGGGCCAAGATGAGAGCGGTTCACTTTCTCCCACAATTACGAAAGGTTCTTGCTTGCCTGCCGCCATGTCGAAAATTTCCTGTCGCTGTTCGATTATCTCGCGCCATCCGTCAGGATTATCAATTGCTTGGTGTTGCTCAGAAAAGCGGAGCATCGCAAAACTCGTTATCTCCGGATACACGCCCCGATCAACCATTCGTTGACCCAATTCTCGAGCAGCCATTCGCGCTTCTTGAATAAATTTCACGCAATTGGTCTTGGTTCGTTCACGACCAGGCATTAGCACTGATGCACCGTGAGCTCCTGCCAAGAACTGTCCTTGTGCTTCCGGGTCAGCTTCGAGCATGGCTCCGATCTCAGAGACAAGGCGCTGCCGATCTTCAGCAAGCTGTGCTTGGTGGTCTTGAGGCGCTGCAGATGCTGGAGAAACTCGCATCCGATCGATTGCAGCCAACGCTAGGTTCGGGGTTGTTTCCCAAGTTGGACATGAAATTTCCCACTCGTTAGGTCCCCTCGACCCATAGGACCGGAGAAATTGGTCAAAAGCGGCTACAAAGTTTTCGATATCCGAATCGTTGTCGTTTCGCAGGCGAGCATCCAAACCTTCAATACCGAGGTCGAAAGCAGCATTGACGCTTTCAGACGCGGCTGCGGCTCGTCCCAGTTCCCACATCGCCATTGAAGGTGCAGCAGATTCGACATCTCCGAGTCCTGCCATGATCTTCATGGCATCAGTGGGACGGCCAACTGCTTCACATACTGCCGACACAATGCCTAGCGGAACAGTAGTCAGAAAACTGATGAAAATATGTTGGGCAAAAAGCTCCCGGAACTCCCCGTCNAAGAAGTCTTGGATCCAGTCAACAATTTCATGATCACCCATCGATTCGAAATCTGGGCGGCTGTCCCGAAGAGCGTTAACTCGTTGTTCCTGTGCCAAGACATCGGGCAGATCTGGAGTTGTGAGGGCCCAACCAAATACTTCTCCTATGCGAGCCTCTGCTTCAGGACTCGGGTCATCCGGGTGTTGCTCATAAGCTGGAATGCCGGGTTGCACTCCAAAAAATGCGTCGTCNAGGTCCTGCGCCGACAACCCTGGCGCACGCTCACCGAAAATACGCATGAGCGACGCATTTAGGTATGTGTACCCACCGAAGACCCCTAGGAATACAGGATTATCGGGATCAAATTCACTTTCTTCGAAAGCNCCGATTCTGANGTACGCGTCTCGAAAGCCCAGTTCGCTCATTTGGAGACCGTCGTCGTTTTGAAATGCGAAATCNAAAGTTGCTAGAGCCACTGGGTCGGGGAACACCTCCCCTACGTTCGCNCGAGTCCAAATCGGATANCGATCTGACGTCTTAGTACCAACGAAGTATTCCTCGGCCATTTCTCGTTCCTCCCCGTCGCGCAATCTGACAGTTGCGACCGATGGACCGGATGGCTGCCTCCCCCTCGTGGCAGCCATCCGGCCAGATCGCGAACCACCACTGTTCGGCACTATAGGCACCGCTGCACCTATTTGTGCAAACGTTCATTAAGGAATATCTCACCGCTTGAGCTTTAACCGACCGACAACATCGCCGTGAGATACGTTCTAGCCGTGGTTTCGGAGAAGAATGCCGGTTTCGAATGGACACAAGAGTGGCCGCATCTGGTGATCTCTCCTCAAGCCGCCGCAGAGCAGGTCCGCGACGGCGACCTAGTGGGGACCAGTCTCCCAGAACCGACAGCTTTTCTTTATGCCCTCGCAGAACGTAGCGATCTGAATGACGTAGCTGTTTTCGTTCCTGCTCCTCGAAAAGGTGGGGCTGCAATAGGTACAAATCCAAGACTTGAATTGCGCGCTCCCTTCTTGACTCAAATTCTGCGTGAAGCCGGCGCACAGGCCGAACTTATACCGGTAAGGCTGGAGGACTGGGGAAGATTCGCTGTCCGCAACCCACCAAGGGTCGCGTGTGTGCAAGTTGGCACCCCATTGCCTGATGGCACAGTCCCCCCAGGTTCAGCGATAGCAGGAAATGACGCTTTGGTTCGTCGAGCTCGACGAACCAGCGACCTAGTGTTCGGGCTGGTTAATCCTGTAGTTCCTTATATTCACGGAGATTCGTTCAGGGTCGAGGACTTTGATGCTTTGATCCATGTCCCGCTTCGGGGGTCAATGCCGATCTTCGACGAGCGAACGCCTCCTTCTAATCTTGATCCTTTTATCGGAGCGCTAGACGAACTGATTCCCAACGGCGCAACCGTCCAATCAGGAGTCGGCGGCCTCACTGAAGTAGCACTTGCCCGCCTAACTCACAAAACCGATTTAGGTATTCACACCGAAGTGATGTGCCAAGGCTTGATGGATCTGATGAAGTCTGGGGCTGCTACCAATCGCCTCAAAACAGTTTTCCCGGACAAAACTGTGTTTACGATTGCGCTACCAGAAACCTTTGAGTTCCTAAACGACAACCCGGACTGCCACATTGTTCCTGCCCACGTTGCCCTGAATCACCAGCAGATCTCCGCTAATCGCGACATGCGCTGTGTAAACGGGGCTCTAGAAATCGACCTTTGGGGTCAAGTCAACTCTGAGATGATTAATGGCGTTCAACACAGCGGAGTGGGTGGAGCACTAGATTTTCTCCGCGGATGCCAAATGTCTGAATCAGCCATGTCAATCCACCTAATGCCAGCGACCGCCCGAGGCGGAACTGCTTCTCGAATTGTTCCTCAAATCGGTATCAACGCCGTAACCGCAACCCGTTACGACGTGGACGTTGTCGTCACCGAGTTCGGAATTGCTCGTTTGCAAGATGCTTCTGTGCGCCAGAAGGCGGAACGACTTATCGCTATAGCTCATCCCGATCACCAAGAAGAGCTGAAGGACGCTGCGCAGCGAATGGGGATCTGTTGAGCCTCAAGTACGCGAACGTTCAGTTCTCACAAAAGTTGGCTCGTCGGGGGTGCTCTGTTCGGGCGAGTAGTCATAGCCCAACTCCGCAAATTCAGTGATCGAGCGTGGGCTGTCCACCCTGTTCAGCACTAGCCACGAAGCCATGGCCCCTCGTGCTTGCTTCGCGTAGAGGCTTATGATCTTCAACTTCCCATTTTTTTCATCTAGGAAGCGGGGACTGATGACTCGAGCATCCAAAAGGGTTTCGTCGACAGCGGAGTAATACTCCTTTGATGCAAGATTGATGAGAACCCGGGAACGGTGCCCTTGAAGGTCTGACGCTAAAAGTTCACTGATCCGGTCGCCCCAAAATTCGTAGAGGCCCTGACCTCGCGGAGTGGACAGGTTTGTTCCCATCTCGAGTCTGTATGGCTGAATCAGATCTAAAGGCCTAAGGACTCCATGCAAGCCGGACAGTATTCGGATGGTTTTTTGCGCCCTGGTGAAATCTCGTTCTGTGTATCGAGCTACGTCCATCCCCACATACACATCTCCTCGAAATGCCAGCATCGCTGGTCGAGAATTTTGGGTGGTGAAATTCTCTTCCCAGTCCTGGAAACGTTCGGCATTTAAATCCGCTAGAGCAGGAGAAAGGTTCATAAGTCGACCCAGATCTGTGGGTGACTTCTTCACCAGTTCATCAACCAATTTGGCTGAGTCTTTGATCAGTGTGGGCACCGAGTGTTTAGCGGTCGGCAATTCCGAATCGAAGTCGAGCCTCTTTGCAGGTGATAAGACAATCAGCACAATTGGTTCCTCCACTTTGGAGTCTAGAGACTATGGAGGCGCAACTCGGGATCTATCTCAAGTCACGCACATTTCGGCTCGCATAGTGCTCTCTCTTTTTGTAATCCGATCACAGCGTCGGAATTCGTTCGAGACGACTTGAACCAGCAGTCCCGGCTAACGTCCGGACTGTGATTAAAGGTTGTGGACTCGAAGCCCTGCGATCGGTTACCACCAGCGTCAATCAGGCCATTGTTGCGTTTACAAAGATGTCGGGCGAAGCAGGACAAATAGCGAATAACCAGCCAGATAATTCCATAACCTCATACTGGGATCGGTTTGAGCAAACGCCCTAGGTGGAGGACCATGGCAACGACTATTCAGCACTATCAGGACCTCGGTGACTTCGACTATGGCGCTAGCCATCAAGTAACGCCACTAATCCGCAGAGTTATTTGCAAGAACCCAACCCCGTTTACTTACAAGGGAACAGGCACNTACCTGGTCGGCCGAGGAGAGGTTGCTGTGATTGACCCTGGGCCCCCTCTAGAAAGCCATTTGGATGACATCTTGAGCGCTCTTGAACCTGACGAAACAGTCACTCACGCGTTTATTACCCATACCCACAGTGACCATTCGCCTCTCACCAAGCAACTGAAAGAACGAACTGGTGCTATTTCCTACGGCTTTGGCCCACATGGAAGTGTGAAGGAGGACGATCCCGATGATCGCGTCGATTTCTCAGCATTTATCTCCAATGAAGAGCAGGAGCAATACCGCAAAGAATTCGACGAGCTTCCCGAAGAGCTCAAACGCGAAGGGGCTGACACAGAGTTTTCACCTGACGTTTTTCTTAAGGATGGCGACATTGTGCATGGACCGGGTTGGACGATCAGGTCGATTCATACTCCGGGACACTGTTCCAATCATCTGTGCTTCGAGTTAGAAGAAGAGAAAAGTCTTTTCTCTGGTGATCACGTAATGGGGTGGGCAACGAGCGTGGTCGGACCACCAGACGGGTCGATGAAGGAATACATGGAGTCGTTAAAGAAACTGCTTCCGCTTGACCATGAGCAATATTGGCCAACCCACGGGCCTGCAATTCCTCACCCTGTTGAATACGTCCAAAGCTTTATTCATCACCGAGAAGAACGCGAAGAACAGATAGTGGGTTTCCTGCAGGACGGCCCCCAGAAAATCGCTGACTTCGTCCCGGAAATGTACGAGAAGTACGACAAACGACTTTGGTATCCGGCTGCAGGGTCAGTGCATGCTCACTTGTTGCATATGGTTGAAACCGGGAGAGCTGAAGTGCTTGATGAACACAGACAACCGAAGTTGACTGCNACTTATCAGCTCATCTGAANTATTACGCGAACATCCGCGTACCTGGACTCAGTCGTGACTAACTTCAGCNTTTCATGCGCCTAGTTATTGCTAACTGCACGGTTGACTACTCAGGTCGCCTAGACGCACACCTTTCAGAAGCCGTTCGCTTGATCATGATNAAGGCCGATGGCTGTATTTCAATTCATGCCGATGGCGGCGCATACAAGCCGCTGAATTGGATGAATGCGCCAAACANTATTCACGAGTCGACNGATGACNACGATGAATTGACATGGTTGGTCACTAACGAAAAAAACGAGAANTTAACGATCAANNTTCACGAACTTATTTCAGATTTCTCCCAAGATATGGGAATTGATCCAGGCCTACAGAAAGATGGAGTCGAAGCTCACCTCCAAGAATTATTGGCCGCCAATGTCGACAAGATTTCTGACGGCATGGTGCTGGTTAGGAGGGAGTACCCCACCGACATTGGGCCCGTCGATCTTCTCTGCCGGGATAGCAGAGGTGAGGCTGTAGCTATCGAAATCAAACGTCGAGGCGAAATTGANGGCGTTGAGCAATTGAGTCGCTATCTCGACTATCTCAATCGAGATGGGAATCTTCGGCCAGTGTCCGGGATCTTCGCCGCGCAGGAGATCAAGCCACAGGCCCGTGTTCTGGCCGAAGACCGCGGCATTAAATGCTTGTTACTTGACTACGACGAGTTNCGGGGCATTGAAAGTGACGAACTCAAACTCTTCTAAGCACCGGCGAAACGCTGCAACCCGGTCTGTTGGTTCAGCTGAATAAACAAAGGCCGTTGTCAATGACAACTCGCTCCTCTGCGCTGNCTTTTTGAGCGATGGTGCGATAAATCGCTTGGCCCTCGCCCACCCACATCTGAACGGTCAAAGAGTCTCCCGGAAATACGGGNGAAGAGAACCTTGAGTCCATGCTTTTAAACCGGCTCGGGTCACCACCNCACAATTCATGAAGAAGCGCTCGACCTGTGAANCCGTAGGTNCACAACCCATGCAAAATTGGTTTGGGAAAGCCACCAAGTTCAGTGGCGAACCAGGGGTCACTATGTAACGGGTTGTAGTCGCCTGACAGCCTGTAGGTCAGCGCCTGATCGCTTCTTGTCTGATAGGTCACTTCGTGATCCGGGGCATCTTCGGGCGAATGAACTTGCGGAGCCGTGTTTCCTTCTTCACCGCCAAAGCCTCCAGAACCTCGAACAACTATGGAAAATCGCAGATCGAAAAGCGGTGTATCTGTGTCCTTCAAGGACACCTTCGACTCGGTTTCAATGATTGCGTTTTTCCCTTCGCCTTTATCCCAGATACCACTGACACTTTCCTCGATGACAACTGTGCCCTCGACTGGGATTGGTTGATGCAAGGTGACTCCTTGAGACCCNTGAAGGACCCGGCCCCAATCGATTTCGCCGACCTTTCCCAAGGCACCACCAGATCCACCGATCACGACCCCTTGGGTCGGGAATGTTCGTTGTTCAATTCCTTTGGAATTGTTGGTGGTGAACTCGAGTTCGGAACCAACAGGGTCCTCTGCTCCTGCTCCAATGCCGACGGCGTAGAGTAAAGAGTCGCGGTACCCCCAAGATCGCTCGACTGGCGCAGCCGTGGCACCCACTGCGTTGGGATCAATAGACATGATTTGTCCTTCCTGTGGCACTCGATACTAGTGAAACGAGTTAAGTGATTAACCCTCCATCAAAGGGTTGACCGTCCATTCCTGAATTGAGTTGTGCTTCAGATACAAGACGTCTCGCAACTTCAGCGATTTCTGTTGGGTCATCTACGGCTTCAGTCATAGGTCCGCGATGCCATCCGTTAGCNACCGCCAGCATCCGNCCTGAGGCTTCAAAAATTCGACCTGTGACGTCAGCGGATTCGGCGCTTTGNAGCCACGTAACTATTGGAGCTATGTATCTCGGGTGCATCGCNGCTTTATCTTCCTCGGAAGCTTCACCCATCCCTAGATCTTCTGTCATGCGAGTCAGAGCNCCGGGGGCTATCGCNTTGACCCTCACTCCATATCTTTGCAATTCGCGTGCCGCAATAATTGTGAATGCAGCGATCCCCATTTTCGCTGCACCGTAGTTCGTCTGGCCCGGGTTTCCATAGATCCCTGAAACCGAAGTCGTATTTACTATCGATGCGTTCACCGTCTCACCGGCTTTGGCCTTTTCGCGCCAGTACGCTCCGGCCCAACGAGCAGGTGCAAACGTGCCTTTGAGGTGAACCTGGATGACGGCATCCCACTCTGTCTCCGTCATGTTGACCAGCATCCGGTCTCGTAAGATCCCCGCGTTGTTAACAATTCCTGTGAGATCACCGTACGTTTCGACCGCTTGGTTGACTAGCCGCTGAGCGCCTTCCCAGTCGGAGACATCATCTCCGTTAGCTACGGCCTCACCACCCATCGCTTCAATTTCTGCAACCACTTCGTCTGCCGGCCCTAGGTCTGATCCCGTTCCGTCGCGAGCGCCGCCTAAATCATTAACAATGACCTTCGCTCCGTGTTCGGCAAGCATCAAGCAATGCTCCCTGCCTATACCACGGGCACCGCCTGTAACGATTACAACGCGTCCTTCACACAGCTTGCTCATGTTTGACCCCTTCATCGACTTCTTCAAATAGCCGATCTAAGTTACGACTATCTGGGTGATTCTGGCATTTCCTGAAGCCACTTGCTCAGGCTTCTTGCCTAGCACAAACNGCGTAAATAATCCGATGAGTTGGCCCGCGCACACTACGTGACCAGATGGGCCTACCATCCAGTTACGTGCGTGAGCTACTTCGCCTCCCACGCTGGGCTCTNATGCTCGGCCTACCAACGCTCCTCGCCGTCCTGGTTTTGAGTGTTTGGGTCGTTGANGCCACGATTCATCGGGATCGAGTTGTTCGGAACGTAAAAATCGCCGGAGAAACCGTCGGCGGNCTCAGTGACATCGCCCTNCGGGCTCGAGTTGATGCGATCGCNGATCGTTTNGCTGACACNCAGATTGTCATCCAGAGCGAGCTGGGTGACGCTAGTTGGGTAGCGAGCGACCTNGGTATTTCTTTAGATGTAATCNCCACATTCGAAGCAGTTATGAACACTAGGCGAGAAGGACTCCTCAACCGACCTATTGACTGGCTTTCGGCTCTCACCTCNAACACCACCGCCGAAATCGCAATCAATATTGACCTGCCAACACTCGAACGGTCCCTGCACTCGAATCAACGACTTCGGCGGGCACCAATTGACCCGTCGATACGCATCGGAACTAACCGCCTGGAACTAGTNCCTGGAATAGCNGGCCAGCTAGTNGACGTCGAAGACGCTGCCGCTGCCATAACCAAAGTNCTCCAGGANGGNACGNCACCNACTGTCCGAGTNGCNACAATAGAAGTCCCTACAGAATTCAGTGATCAAACNGTAAGNGAGCTTGTCGCCNAAGCGAACCGGTCGGTACAAACTCCTNTAAGNGTCCGACTCAACGACTACGAAACCGTCATAGCTCCTCGTATCGTTGCGAGCTGGTTCGTCCTNGACCTCGATGGTTCCCAACCATCCCTGAATCTCGAAACGTCCCTCATTTTGGCGTCTCTCGAGGAGTTACTAATGCCAGGAAACACTGGNGCGGGACAGGCTCAATTCGAGATTCGCGACGGCACCGTCAAGATCATTTCCTCAGATGGAGGCACAGCATGTTGCCAACGCGACGCCGTGGACATAGTCAAGGCNGCGCTGGAAACACACTTGGGAGGGCAAGTTCACGTACTACCGAACAGACCAGCGGCCCCGCGCGAGGCCGTCAACCGATTGGAGGCGCTCGGGATAGTCGAAAAAGTTGCGTCCTTCACCACCCAATATTCTTGNTGTCTTGGACGCGTCACCAACATCCAAAAATTTGCTGAAATAGTTAGNGGAACCTGGGTTAAACCAGGNGATCGATTGTCACTCAACGAAAAGGTCGGTCGCCGCACCGAAGAAAAAGGTTTTGTTCCGGGAGGCTTCATTTCAAAGGGGCACCTTGTCGAAGACATTGGGGGAGGCGTTTCACAATTTGCNACGACTATCTTCAATGCCGCNCTTCGTGCCGGACTCGATTTTGAATATTACCAAGCGCACTCGATCTATTTCGAGCGCTATCCATATGGTCTTGAAGCAACGATCTCATACCCTCGACCGGATTTAGTGATAACCAACTCAACTCCTTTCGGTGTCCTGATTTGGAACAGTTGGACCGATGAATCGGTAACAGTCGACATTTACTCGACTTCGAACGTCGAAGTNACACTTCAGGAACCNACCGAAGAACCGTTCGACCTATGTACTCGAGTTAGAACTGAACGCATCAGAACTTGGCAGGATCGCCCCACGGAGTCGGATTATTTCTTCGCCACTTATCGCCCAGAGGAAGGCCTTAACTGCGATGGAACTCCCTCNGACCCCGACCAAACAACCACGACGATCGCTGAAGAACCAGATCAACCTGTCCANGGTTCNGGCGATACCGGACAAGAGAATCTGTCTACCACCACGACCTCAATAGCGAATCAAAACTGAATCCTCTGCGGGCCACTACTCGCTAGCCTGTTCAAAGTGTTGCAGTGTGACGTCCTAATCGTTGGAGCCGGACCGGCCGGGTGTGCTGCCGCGATCACGGCTCAAAGACTTGGNCTAAAAGTCGTTGTAATAGACAAAGCAGTATTTCCTCGAGATAAGTGCTGTGGCGATGGCCTGACGACTCTGGCGCTNCGNGAACTTGAACATCTTGGACTTCGTCCAGCCNCNGACAGTTGGACNACAGTTCAAGACGTGTTCCTTCGTTCTCCGTCAGGTAGGGAAGTTCATTTGAAACTCCCGGACCGTCGAGGCCAGTACGCAGCTGTGGTCAAACGCATCGAACTAGACGACGAACTAGTTCGACTAGCGCTTAACGCTGGGGTTGAGATTCATCAGGGCCTCGCTTTCAGTCAGATCGAGATCGCGTCACACGGCGCCCAAATCTCTCTTCAAGACGGGACGACCATTGCCACTAAACACGTAGTGGCTGCAGACGGCATGTGGTCGCCAGTGAGGAAAGCTTTGGGTTGCACTCCGAATGGTTACCGAGGCGATTGGCACGCATTTCGGCAATACGTGAAGGCAGATGGCCCCAGAAGTAGAGACTTGTGGGTCTGGTTTGAGAAAGATTTGCTTCCAGGGTACGTGTGGTCTTTTCCTTTAACCGAAGGTCGAGTGAACCTGGGCTTTGGACTTCCGCGTAAGGACGGTGTGAATGGCAAGCAGCTGGCTGCGATTTGGCAAGGACTCTTGGAGCGACCTTCTGTACGGCAAGTGCTGGGAAACGTGGAGCCCGAGGGGTCTCACAGTGCTTGGCCTATTCCAGCTCGACTTCCTGAGGCGCAGCTAACGCAAGGACCGGTCTTGTTTGTCGGAGACGCCGCGACCGCTACTGATCCGTTGACCGGGGAAGGCATCGGACAAGCTTTGGAAAGCGGGCGCTTAGCCGCACAGGCAATAGCTGCTGAAAGTCCATCTAAGCCAGCAGCAGCAACTTACGAAAAAGCCGCTAGAGCAGCTTTCGAACTCGACCATCGACTTTCGAAGTCCCTCAGTCACGTCTTAGCGAGGCCCGCCTTAGCGGAGCTGGCCATTAAAGCTGTTGATTTCAGTGCTTGGAGCCGTCGAAATTTTGTTCGCTGGATGTTCGAGGATTACCCGCGGGCCTCACTCGTCAACCCCAAACGTTGGCGAAAAGGTCTTTTCGACACATCTGGTGCTTGGTCTATTCAAAACTAAACGCGGTTCTAGTTGCAAAACAGCGATGTCACAGGTCAATCTTTGGGGGTGTCGGAATGGAACCCATCTAGTGAGCATCTCAACTTCAGCCGCTCTGAATGGGCGGCTCTTCGAGATGCGACCCCACTAACTGTTGACGAAGACGAGCTATCGGAACTAGCCGGACGTGTCGAACCAATCACACTGGCAGGGGTTCGAGATATTTACCTACCGCTATCTCGACTTCTAAACCTTCGAGTAGAAGCTCAGTCCAAACTTCAAACCACNACNTCTGACTTTTTCAGCAGNGATAGTGCNGCAAGACCTTTCTTGATAGGNGTGGCGGGCAGCGTCTCGGCNGGCAAGAGCACCACCGCAAGAATTCTTCAAGCGATGCTTGNNGCCTGGCCTCAACACCCNAGAGTCGATCTCATAACNACNGATGGTTTTCTTCAACCNAACTCCGAGTTGGAAGAAAAGGGCTTGTTGGGCAGAAAAGGGTTCCCCGAGTCNTACCGTCAAGGAGCGCTTTTAGAGTTTCTCCGCCAGATAGCCGATGGAGCCCCGCGAGTCTCTGCGCCTATTTACTCTCATGTCACCTATGACATAACCGATGAAGTTCAGGTAGTGGAGCAGCCCGACATCTTGATTGTCGAAGGCTTGAATGTTCTCCAAACAGGTGCTCCATCAAACACACCGTTTGTGTCTGACTATTTCGATTTCACAATCTACGTAGATGCCAACACGGAAGATCTTGAGTCTTGGTACGTAGAGCGTTTTCAACAACTTCGGTCGACAGCGTTCCGCGAACAAAGTGCTTACTTCAGTCAGTTTGCCCACTTACCTGTCGATGCAGCGGAGGCTGTGGCACGGACGATCTGGCGTTCCATCAACCTGGTCAACCTTCAAGAAAATATTTTACCGACACGGGCTCGCGCTGATTTGGTGCTGAAGAAGGACGCCAATCACGAAATCGAATCAGTGCAACTTCGACGCATTTGATTTAAGTTGGCCGCCGAAAGTGCCACGTCACGTTCCTGGCTCCACTACTCTCGCCGATCGTGCACTGCCTGTTCTGCTCAATAGTCGACGGTAGCTCCGCTTCGAACATCGTCTATGACGATGATCATTGCTTGGCCTTTATGGATATTCTCCCTATGACACCGGGACACTGCTTAGTTATCCCTAAACGCCACGTCCGAGACATTTTCGAATTAGATGACGATGATGCCGCTCACGTCATGCAAGCTTGCCGATCTGTGGCCAATATCGTCCACGATCGATTGGAACCACTGGGAATCAATCTTGTCAACAACAACGGCGCCGCTGCTGATCAGTCACAATTTCATTTCCACATACACCTGATCCCCCGATATGGACGTGACCGACTCCTCCATCCGTGGGAGAGGTCTTACGGAAACCCGGATCAGATTCGTTCGATCGCCGAGATTTTGCGCGGAGAGAGGGAAATCCCCCGACCTGAATAGGAAATAGCCAACCTGTTGGGGCTAGTTTCAGAGACATGACGCAACGATATGCAGACTATTCAGCCTTAACCATTTCAGGTCCCGACGAGGACGGCATNCTAGATATCTGCATTGACACACCAGGAAAGCTAAACGCTGTTGANGAGGCCAANCATCTCGCACTTGCAGACGTCTGGAAAGCCGTNGATAGAGACCCCGANACACGGGTAGTTGTCATCCACGGNGCAAATGGNACCTTCTCNGCNGGNGGCGATATGGGCATGATCGAAAAGATCATGGATGATTTTGACTACCGCTCAAATTCNCTTCGCGANGCCCGAGACATCGTCTACAACATGATNAATTGTTCGAAAGTCATCATTTCNGCTATCGAGGGTGTCGCAGTAGGGGCAGGTCTTGCAGCAGCTTTTATGGCCGACATCTCTATCGTCGGAAAAAATGCTCGAATTCTCGATGGCCACACAAAGCTCGGCGTAGCCGCCGGTGATCACGCTGCCATCATCTGGCCGCTCCTTTGTGGGATGGCAAAGGCCAAATATTATTTGTTGACCTGTGACTCGATGACAGGAGANGAGGCTGAAGCTATGGGTCTAGCCAGCATTTGTGTNGACGATGAGCAAGTAATCGAAGAGGCCTACGCCGTCGCCCGAAAACTAGCTACTGGAAGCCAAACAGCCATTCGATGGACCAAGTACAGCTTGAACAACTGGCTTCGATCAGCAGGCCCGGCTTTTGATACATCCGTTGCCTTGGAGATGTTGGGTTTCACTGGTCCCGATGTTCGAGAAGGTCACGCCGCAATTATGGAAAAAAGAAAACCAAACTTCAGCTAGCCGGTTGATCAGTTACGCGTTTCCAAGGATCTGTTCAATTTTCGTCCAGGCTGCCACCGGCTCTGTGACTTCAATTACTTGTATACCGCGGGCCCGGGCCGCATNGACATTGAGTCGATTATCGTCGAGGAACAGCACGTTTTCTGGCTCCATCTCCAGCTCTTCGAGCAGGTGTGTGTANATCCGTTCTTCAGGCTTNCGCATTCCCACAAAGGCCGAGTTGACGACTACNTCGAAAAGNTTTTNTACGTCCAAGGCCTCAGTCACGACCGGCCANGCCTCAGCAATATTGTTGGTAAGGAGCCCAGTGATCAGACCTCGTTGTCGTAACTGCCAGATTCGGTTTACAACCTCAGGCACGACTTTCAGGTGAGAGAAAAGGAAATGTGGACTCGTGGGGTCCCATATGGCTTCTGCTCCCGGCAAATCACTATGGGACCAGGTGAGGTACGCATCGAGACTCAACTCCCCTCTTTCAAGNTTGGCAAACTGCGAATTCGGNTCATCATCTCGATACNCNGCTTGCCTNGNTCGCAACTTTTTTTGGTCGATATCGANCTNTTTGTANAGCTTCTCGATCACCGGNCCTGGAGGGATAGTGATAACCCCACCCCAGTCAAAAACCACTGCTTNGACCTTGGGCCCATCTGATCTGCTGTTCACCTCCGTAGGCACCTCCGACTCGTCCAAAACTTGCACAATAGGGGGTCCGTTAATTAGAGAAATGTCATGTGGCTCTATTTCGCGGCCCAATCTCTATTTCGGTTAACAGATTCTTTGACAACTATCCGTTCTAACCAGTCCGGAGTATTGGGAGGGTCTTCGCCGACTAGGACTGCAACAGTCCGCGTTCTCCTAGGGGGTGACTCGGGCCAAAGGGTCCCTCCGTCAGTAACCACCAAGAGTAGGTCCGGACTTGGGCGCGTCTGAACTGCGGCCAGAATGCCTTGGCTGAGATCTGTTCCACCTCCACCTATCAGTTGTATATCCGAAGCTTTGCGCACTTTCTGAGGGAACCCTGCCTCGGAGTCACATGTGAAGACCCGAACCGATTCGAAGCGGACCCCTCCTGTTGAAAGTAAGCCATCAATCTCGCTAAGAGCGTCAGCTAAGAGTTCCTCATTCATCGAAGCGCTGGTATCCAAGACAATCGATACTTCTGGTGCAGGTGCCCTCAAATTAGGAAGGATTACTCTCGATGCAACCGATTGTCTCCGGTTTGGCCTCTGGTAGCTGTAATCAACCGCTCCTGTTATTTCAGCAATGCCCTGCCGAAGCTTGGCACCAAGTTCTGAGCGCCAGTCAACTTGAGGTGTGAGGAGAGAGTTGGCCCACCTCAACATCCCCGCTGGTGTAGAGCCATGATTTCGATGGTGGGCCAACGCATCTGAAGCGACGCGTTGTCTAATAAGCTCTTTTTCTTCAGCTGTAACGCCATCTTTTCTTTGTCTCGGTGGAGGCTGATCCCAGGGTCGAGGGTTTCCGTGCGCCGAACTTCCACAATCGCGTTGCGTTGCAGTTCGAGTTGTCCCTCTATAGAAATACTCTTCGCCGAACAACGATTCAGGAAGTCCTAGCTCTTCGGGGGATGCGGATCCTTTTGGCAGGGCATGACCATCTAGGAGGTCATCGTTGAGTTCGGCGTCCATCGCGTCGACCCATCTATAGAGATCTGATGTGCGGAGCTCTATCTCTCGAGCTCTCGAAGCGTGTCCTCGAAGTAAATGACCTACTTGGTGGATCAGTTCCACCCCAAGCACGTCTACGGGCCAGTCACTCGCGGAGTCGTAATTTATGTAGACACGAAAATATTCATCCCCAGCTATCTGGTCTACTTTCTCATCCGGAACAACACGCAAGGCGAACAAAGCAGACGCCAAATAGGGGTAGCTATATGCCGCCCAGAGTCGGGCCGCTGAAATCTGATCTTTAGGGTTCATTCAAGAAGTCCAGCTGCCTCAAGAACGGGAAGAAATACTGCAGCTTCAGGTGGTGCGCTTACTCCGTCGGGCCGAACTTGTGCCAGCACCCTTGCGGCAATAGCGCCTATGTCCGGTGATTGACCAGCTGCTCTCTCTAGCACTCGCCATCCCGCCAACCAACGGTCCGGCGTCGGGTCTGCTGCAACCGCACTAGCTACAGCCGAAACCGCTGCATAAAGACGATCACCGCGGTCGGGGAACACTACGGTTTCTGGGTCTCTCAGAGCTGCTTCCGGGTCTGGGAGGTCAAGCTCTTGGAGCCAAGTGAGGAATTCAAGGCCAACCCCGTCTCCGACACATCCGATCACCAAATTTCTTCTTGTCTCTGAAGATGCGTNGACNGCAACCGCCGCAGCAAGNAGTCGCGACAGCATCTCCCAAGTTCTNGGACTTGGCCATGCTCGTCCGGCAAGGGCACGTTCAGCTGGGGGTTGGATCACCAATGACTGCCGCACAGAGAGGAACCCAGCAACTTGCCCCGCAGTGATAGGGATTTGACTCTGCCAGTCACTGGGAAGCAGCGGAATATAGGGGGTNGGGAAACCTGCGACTAAGCCTGTGGCGACAGTCATTGGATCTACNCGCCAATCAAGATGACAAAATCGGTTTGCAAGCGGTGCTGACAAGTCCCANCCNTCGGCCGCNTGGTCGGGTGGGTTAGCGGCGGCGACTATGGCTAGGTCATCTGGCAAAGTCAGGTCGCCCACTACTCGTTCAAGCACCACTCGCAACAACGCTGCCTGGACCGCAGGTGGTGCTGTCGAAATTTCGTCGAGAAAAAGCACACCACCACCGGCATCNGACAGCCGTTTTGCCCATCGTGGTGGGGCGAACTCAACTCCGTTCTCAGTTACTACCGGAAGCCCACTGAAGTCACTCGGCTCTCGGATACTCGCNATAACGACCTCATATGTAGCGTCAATTGATTGACACATACTTTCAACNGCTGANCTCTTTCCAGCNCCTGGNGGCCCCCATAACAAGACGGGNATTCGAGCAGCGACNGCCAGAGACAAGGCTTCAAGTACCGCATCATTCTGATTGGTCATANAGGCAGTCTCCTTTAATTCCCGCTAGCTGTCTCGTACCTTGNCGACACGANCCTTCTGTCCNACAGATAATGTGCGGCTTCATGGATGAACATCTCAACGCACACGAGCNCGCGACCCCCATGTCGCCCTCCCCAACGGGACCTCTTCAGGGCATTCGGATTTTGGACTGCACCCAAGCTATTGCAGGCCCCTGGTCCACCATGATGCTAGGAGATCTCGGTGCCGATGTAATCAAGGTTGAGGCACCTCGCGGGGACCTGCAACGGCCGATGGCGCCCTATACCCGCGAGGACCAAGAACGTTCCTATGGTGGNTCGTTTTCCACCTACAACCGAAATAAGCGAGGCATTGTTCTCGATTTAACNGATGCCAACGACAGGNCTAANTTTCTCGATCTCGTCGAGAGTGCCGACGCGGTTGTCGAGAACATGCGAGCGGGAGTCATGGACGGTCTCGGCTTAGGTTGGGAAACCCTGAGAGAACGTAATCCGCGTCTTGTCTACGGAGCGATTAGAGGGTTCGGGGATCCCAGGACAGGAGAAAGCCCTCATGCTGAGTGGCCTGCCTACGACGTAATCGCCCAAGCCATGGGCGGTCTAGTAGC
The DNA here is from genome assembly GCA_002713975.1 of Acidimicrobiaceae bacterium. GTDB lineage: Bacteria > Actinomycetota > Acidimicrobiia > Acidimicrobiales > Poriferisodalaceae > MedAcidi-G3. The sequence continues at coordinate 24,247 of PAVP01000027.1, forward strand.
CCAGAACGGAAACGGACCTAACAACCGTGTTCAAGTTGGGCCGTTTATAGGAGACATATATCCGGGAACCATTGGAGCAATGGGCGTCCTAGCGGCTCTATTCCATGCTCAAAGAACTGGTGAGGGGCAGTTCGTAGACGTGGCGATGGTGGACTCGATAATGGCCCTCGCCGAAATGGGAGTGATGCGATATTCGTACCTCGGTAGACCCGATACCCCGCCAAGTGGCAACCGGAGCGATTTTGCGGTGCCCTTCGATGTATTCGAAACAAAGGATGGGTCCATGGCAATAGCCGCCCCTACTGACAAGCACTGGCAGGAACTAGCAACGGCAATGGGTCATCCTGAATGGGGACTCGATGAGGATAAAGCCACGATTCGTGCCCGGGTCTTGAATCGAGAACCCATCGATCAAGCGTTGACCGAATGGGCTCGGCAAAAGAAAAACGACGAAATTCTTGATCTCATAGGTGGGAAGGTTCCATGTGGACCGGTAAATCTCCCTGGGGATCTTTTTTCCGATCAGCACGTTCAAGCAAGGGAAATGTTGGTGGCGGTCGACCAGCCGAGCGGCCGACCCATCGTTCAAGTTGCTTCGCCAATAAAGATGACCGCTACCCCAACTGGGGTTCACCGTCGAGCCCCTCGACTTGGCGAACATACCGATGAAGTTCTTTCCGAAATAGAGGACCTTCGCAACCGATTCACTAGTTGAAGGAATCTAAANACATNCCAGATCTCAACTTTACGACTGTCGATCTGCGCATAGATACGCTGCGTCTACCAACGCTTCACCTCTCGCATCAAGCAGCACAGATTTGCCCATCTGGTTCATGACGTACCCCATGGAAAGACCGATCTTGGGATCAGCAAATCCTATGGATCCNCCTGCACCGACATGACCGAAGGCGCCGTCACGGATATTTACAGAGTCAGTGTCTCCCCCGAAGGATCTTCTGTTGTCCATCCGAAGCATGAAGCCTTCCGAAAACCGTGTCGGTAACAGCAGCATGGCGTCGCATTCGCTCGCTACGGAGACACGTTTCATCCGTTCAAATTGTGGTGCGCTAACAAAATCGCTGAGTGCGCACGACTTATAAATCTGGGCTAGGCCTCGAGCGTTTGTGATGCCTCCGCCGCCACCTAATTCTGCCGACCATACTTCGGGGGAATCTCCTTTCGCACCTCCACGATTGCGCCAAGCTCTCCCTTGTAGTCCGTCGGAATCAGCAATAAAGGCACGCGTAAACGCAGAAAATTCTTCCTTCGGATTTGGTCTAAAGGGCCTTAACGCAGAGACTCGATGGTGTTCTGTTGGGGGTAAGCCAATCCAAAAGTCCGATCCTGCAGGCTCGGCTACCTCTTCTCGAAAGAATGTGCCAAGGCTACGCCCGGACGCGCGCCGAACTAGCTCTCCAGCCACCCACCCGAAGGACATTAAGTGGTATCCGTTCCGAGTACCCGGAGGCCACCATGGTTCTTCAGCAGCAACCCGGTCACACATGTAGTCCCAATCGAAAGCGGCACCATCTGGTAAATCGTCGCGGAATGCGGCGACACCAGTGGTGTGATTCAGCATCATCCGAGTTGTTACGGTTGCTTTAGACCCATGAGCGAACTCTGGCCATATCTCAGCTACCGGTGCGTCAAGGTCAAGTAACCCCCTATCAGCCAACAGGTGGCAGGCGAGTGCGACGCCACCTTTGGTGCAAGAGTTGACGATAGCGATGGTGTCTTCGAGCCATGGATTGCCTTCGGTATCTCTGTCACCAGCCCATAGGTCAGCTACGGTCTCTCCTTCGTAGGTAACGCAAACCGAAGCTCCTAACTCATTGAACCGCTCGAAGTTCGATTCAAACTGTTCCAGCAAAGGCTCCCAGCCGTCGCTGACGGTTCCGTGAATTTGGAGACTCATGGGTGACAGATTGTCACGTCAGACCCCATTATGTCTCCCTATTCACGATGTCCTCGGGTAGTTTCACCTTAATGGCGAAACGCAAGAAGAGACGCCCAGCAATGCGTCGACCTATAAACACCTCAGATCCGATCCTGCCGGGCCGCGTATCACCAATGCGTTCTGTGCCTGCGGAGATACCTCGTCCCGATTACGCCGAACAGGGAGTGCCGATCCGAACAGCTCCAACCGATCTTATAAAGGAGGCAGCGACTCTGGAACAGATGCGGCTCGCAGGCTCCGCAGCGAGGCGTGTCTTGCGGAAGGTCGCCACCCATATAGCTCCTGGCATAACAACTGAGCATTTGGATCAAATCTGCCACGAAGCTTGTATTGAGGAAGGTGGTTATCCCAGCCCACTTAATTACAACGGCTACCCAAAGTCACTTTGTACGTCGATCAATGAAATTATTTGTCACGGAATTCCAGACAGTCGGCCACTCCAGGATGGAGACATTGTCAACTGCGACGTAACTATTTTCCTCGGTGGTGTTCACGGAGACCACAGTGAGACCTTTGCCGTCGGTGACGTTGACCAGCAGTCACTAGAGCTCATCGAAGTAACCAGGGAATGTCTCTATTTNGGGATAGCTGCTGTCCGTTCGGGTGGGAGAGTTAATGAAATTGGTAGAGCGATTCAAGACCGAGCGGAATCAGCCGGGTTCGGCGTAGTTCGAGAATTCATAGGCCACGGTGTCGGTGAAGTCTTTCACCACCTCCCAAATATCCCTCATTACTACGAACCTTCGGCTCAATTTGAATTCCACCCAGGAATGACATTTACGATTGAGCCCATGATCACTATCGGTTCGCCTAGTGCCAACCTTTGGGACGACGGGTGGACTGCTGCTACCAAAGACTTGAGTAGGACAGCACAGTTCGAGCACACCGTATTGGTCGAGGAAGATGGCGTTGANATACTGACCGTCGAGGAACACGAAAGCCAGCCCTTTACCCAGGCTGGGAGTTCCGACGACTGGCCTCAAACTATTTCTGTCAGCCAGACGACTACGAATGATTAGGGCAACTATTCAAGTTCGAAAGGTATTGGGAGTTTTTGCAATATTTCTGTTGTTAACAGCTGGTTGCGCGAATGAGCCTAAGAGTCGCCCAGTCCCTTCTACTACGCCGGTCCTAACAACACTTCGTCCTGAACTCACAACAACGACTACTGAGAAAGTCGTACAACGAATGGCATATGTGGTTCAGCCTGGTGACACTCTTGGCAAGATTGCAAAAGGTTTCGGAGTAACTGTTTCGGAACTTATGCGCGAAAACGGCAAGGAAGACACGATCTTAGGTATTGGGGAAACATTATTTATTCCGCCCCCTTCTGACGAAGGCTCCGGCTGAGGTTGATGCTGACGTTGCGCCACTTTGCGTCACTGTCCCTGTTAACAATATGTGCTTTGGGGTGCACGTCAGCCAGAGCACCCCTACCCGTTGTTAACACGTCACCCCCAGTAGAAACCGAAGAGACAACACCAGAGAGCAAAGAGTTCCGCGAGACTTACGTTGTTGTTCGTGGAGACACGCTTATAGCTATCGCCGATCGATTCGGTATCCATCTGAACGACTTAGTACGCGAGAACAACATCGCCGACCCGACCATGATCTATGTGGGACAAGTACTTCTCATTCCACCTCCCCCCAGTGACGCAGACGGCCCGTTGTTGACTATTTCGCCTCCGACCGACCCTTTGTTGCCAACTCTTGAACCAACTATCCCATCGGCGCAATAGCAATACTTCTGGTGGGTGCCTGGATTTGTCGGGGCTGACGTGTAACTGTGATTGCGTTCTACTGGGACGGCGTGCGTGAACGAAACAAGTCCGATCATTCTAAAAATCGACGAACTGGATAAACAGGTCGATCAGTGGTGGGAGCGTTGGCGAGGAGTGCCCGAAGTCGATCGGTTGTTCTACGCGGCATCCAATCTCGGAGATTTCAGTCTCATTTGGCACATTGTTGGGGGAATTCGTGCGCTCCCGCCAGGAAGACGGCCACGAGCAGCTGTTGGCTTCAGCGCCCTGATGGGAATCGAATCGCTACTGGTCAACCAGGGGGTCAAAAGATTTTTTCGGCGCAGTCGCCCTGGGTCTGCTTCCGATAACCCTACGACGCACCAGTTGCGTGAACCGATCACCTCGAGTTTCCCCTCTGGACACGCATCGGCGGCATTTTGTGCCTCGGCTGTTCTTTCGCNCCGATCTAAATTTGGAAGGCTTTGGCATTTGGCCGCGGCCCTCGTTGCATGTTCACGGATACACGTTCGGCTTCACCATGCCTCTGATGTGGCGGCTGGAGCGTCAATCGGGTGGCTCCTGGGCAAAGCTCTATCGAAACTTGTTCCTAAGGACTAATTCGTTACGAGTCGCTACCTAGGTTTTGCGGACCTATGCCTGAGCGGAAACTTCCATTTCGGTCTCAACTTCGGAAAGGTCGATGGTCACATCCGTTGCTGGTTGCTCAGCCCGACTCAAAGCTGTCCGAATGTCGAGAAGCACATCAGTTACTTCGCTCGCTGAGACTAACTCTCGATGCATGAAACTACCCAAGGCGCGATCAACCACAGAAAGGGCTTCTTCGACGTTTTCTGGGACGATTATCTTCATGTCCTGAGGTTCAGTCACCAGATGCTCCAATCCGCTGGTTGCCACAACCAGGTCTTACTCTCACCCTAGCGCTGTCAGCCGCTTTATAACGAACATATTTGCTACAAGAACGAACTTTCATCTGAGGAGTATGTTGAAGTGAATGAGTAGAGATTCACAAATTCCTTTAGGAGTTACCTACGGAAGTCTTGGTGTTTTGGGGCCTTCNGCGGTNGNCGAANTTGCGCAAGCAGCTGTNGCTGCNGGGTACCNATCATTTTGGACAGTTGANGCAACCGGCACCGATGCCATCANTCTTTTNGGNGCAGTTTCTCAAGCAGCGCCGNACCTTGATCTGGCGACAGGGATCATGCCCATTCAGTTACGCAGTCCTTCGTTGGCAGCAATGACAGCTGCGACACTCCAATCCCTCAGCCCGCAACGAACTATATGGATGGGGCTGGGCGTTTCTGCTCCCGGTGTACTTCGCCAGCACGGAATCGAAACGCCAGACCGCCCAATTGCGATGATGCGCGAGTACGTGGCCCTAATGCGGGAATGTTTATCGGGCGAGTCTGTCACCTTCGAAGGGGATTTCTGGCAGGTCAAACGGTTCCGTCTAGCTATGCGGACCTCAGAGCAAACCCCAAAGATTGTCGTTGCTGCGCTTAATCCCCAAATGTTGAAATTGGCTGGAGAAATTGCTGACGCCGTTCTCTTGAACTACATCCCGGCGGGCCATGTCCCAGAAGCAACCAGACACATCNGATCAGGGGGGGATGCCGTCATTATGAGCAATGTTCATGCTGCNGTCGGAAACTTNGAGGAGGCGGAACGTTCGGCTCGCAAAGATCTGTTCAACTATGCGATGGCAGATGGGTACGCCAACATGTTTCGCTCNGCGGGTTTNGAAGATGAAGTTCAAGAGCTCCGTTCACGTCAACAAGAACGNGACCGAGAAGGNGCTTTAGCAGCAATAAGTGAAGAAATGATCCAAGCGATCAATTTCATAGGCAACCAGGAAGAGGTAGTCGCGTTTGTCAGCAGCTATCTAGACGCCGGGGTTCAGTATCCGATTCTCATGCCCATGCCGTGGGGACAAGACCGAAAGCTGGTAACGCAGCTAACACTGGATGCAGTGGCCGCCATTAACGACTAGAACTCGCCGGCTAATCGCTGATAGCAATCCCGGTCGGGCAGCTCACNCCGGTNCCACCAATGCCGCAGTAGCCATTGGGTACTTTGTGCAAGTACTGCTGGTGGTAGTGCTCNGCNTAGTAGAANGGTCCTTCATCAAGAATTTCTGTAGTNATTGAGCCNTACCCAGCTTCNCTGAGCGCCGACTGAAACTCAACTCGGCTTGATTCNGCGAGANNGCGCTGTNGCTGNTTGGACACATAGATGCCTGACCTGTACTGGGTACCAATGTCGTTTCCTTGGCGCATCCCCTGNGTGGGNTCATGNTTCTCCCAAAACAACTCAAGCATTTTTGCGTAATCAGCAACANCAGGGTCGTAGATCACCAAAACAACTTCGTTGTGTCCCGTGAGTCCNCTACAAACCTCTTCATAGGTGGGGTTCTTGGTAAAGCCACCCACATAACCGACTGCTGTGGTCACCACACCGGACGCATTCCAAAAGATTCGCTCCGCGCCCCAAAAACATCCCATCCCAAAAACGATACGTTCGGTCGAATCCGGGAAAGGCGGCATCATCGACTCACCCAGTACTTCGTGGCTAGATGGAACTGGCATAACCAGATCCCGCCCGGGCAGCGCCGTTTCCATAGTTGGCATCTCTAGCTTGTTGCTCCACAACGACATAACTAATACCTCGGGTTCAGATTAGACCAGCGCAGGCAAAGAAGCACCGCCTTCACCTAGCCTTACAACATGTCTAGTTCTTTGATCCCACCAGAGTCATTAGCTCGTGTCGGCGAAATTTTGGCTGGCCCTGTCACTGTTCGAATTGATCGTCGAGAATCGCAGCGTTACGCNTACGCGGTTGGAGATCTAAATCCCATTTATTTCGACGATGCGTCCGCTAAGGCAGCTGGATATCGAACCCTGACCATTCCGCCGCTGTTCATCACCCATGCACTCGTGACTCCTGAACCTGCATCGAAACTTCGGACCGACGGACTGTACGAAGATTCCGCAAGTGTGGCCTTGGAAGTTGCTCGCATGATGTTCGGAGGTGAGGAATGGGACTTTCTGGAACCGGTTTGCGTCGGAGATGAAATCACTGGCACAACACGACTCTTAGATCTTGATCAAAAAGAGGGCAAGAAAGGTCCTTTCGTTCGATTGGTGCGNGAAACTACTTTCACCAACCAAGATGGACAGGTAGTAGCACGATCCCGCCAGATAGGAATTGCACGATGACTAACTACCCCAAAATGGCCACGATCAAAGTGGGCGATGAGTTACCTGCTATGCACAAGCGCGCCGAAGAAGCGGAACTCTTTTTGTACAGNGCCGCTAGCTTCAACCCGCACCGCATCCATTACGACAGAGCGTACGCAACCTATGANGGCCANGAGGACATCGTCGTNCATGGGCCTCTTCANGGTTCTTGGCTCACCCAGTTCATTACCGANTGGGCTGGACCTAACGCNCGNTTGCTTTCAGTCCAGTGGCAGAACCGCGCAAGCGCTTTCGTCGCAGAAGAACTCNACTTTTCTGGNTCGGTCATTTCAGTGGACCANGTGAATGGTTCAGTAGAACTTGAGATTTATGANCGNAAAGAGGACGGGAGCGTTCTGATGCCGGCGAAGGCAACAGTGAAGTTGGAGCAGAGTTAGATGAAAATCGCCGTGGACTTCCCGTCGGTCGCTTACCGCGAGGGACCGGAACAAGTGCTCGCTCTTGCCTCGGCGATCGAACAAATCGGTTACGACGAAATAGCAGCCTTCGACCATGTGGTGATGGGTTTCCCATCTCAGGATCGTCGCACTATTTATCCGGCAGAGATGCCAATCCTTGAAGCACTGATGCTCTTAGCGAACATAGCGGCAGTCACCTCGAAAGTGTTGCTTTCGACTGAGGTACTAGTACTACCCCAACGTCAGCCTGTATTAGTTGCGAAACAAATCAGCACCCTTGACACCTTGTCTCAAGGGCGTGTCCGGTTGGGCATCGGTGTCGGGTGGCAAGACAGTGAATATGACGCCCTTGAGGAAGATTTTTCGACTCGTGGTAGACGCATGGACGAAGCCATTGACCTACTAAGAAGCTACTGGCAGGGGGGCCGCATCGAATTTCGGGGCAGCTACTACGACTCACACGATATGGGTATGGAGCCTGTCTCTCCTCAGGGCGCCAACATTCCTATATGGGTGGGGGGAGAAAGCCCTGCTGCGCTGCGGAGAACTGCCCAAAAGGCTGATGGATGGATGGCATCAGGAGTTACCGATGAACAAGCGCTCCTCTGCGTTACCGATATCCGACGCCAAGCTGAAGAATTCGGTCGCGATCCGTCAAAAATCGGGTTTCAACTCATGTTGCAACCGCCTCCCAGAAGCGATGCAGACAAACTTTTCTACACAGACCTCGATGCTGTAGCCGAGCGAGCAGCCGTTGTAAATGCAATGGGTTTCGAATGGACGTCAGTCAACGCAACCGCAATATTCCAAGCCGGAGCTCGTTCAGTGGACGCGATGATCGAACAACTGGAGGCAATTCATACCCGGATTAGAACCGAAGTTGATTAGACCGAATCTTTCATTTAGCTAAAGACTGTCAACTAACTCGACGAGCTCCCCCAACTCCTCTATCTGCATATCTGCAAGATGTAAGGCTGCGGACTGGTCTCCGATGGCCACGGTGACGGCCCCTGCGGCACGGCCCGCGAGAACGTCGTGCACCGAATCCCCAACCATCACATACACACCTNCGAGNGCACCGCATTCCTCGGCCGCCGCCAGAACCATCCCAGGGCCTGGTTTNGACCCNTGACCCGAATCAAANCCTTTCACCGAAGTNAAAAAGTGNCTCCANCCCAAAGCCTCAANATGGTCCACCGCNCACGATTCNGAATCATTTGTAGCGACCGCTAACTTCCAGCCCTGGTCNATCAANGCGANCATCGCAGCTGTCGCTCCCTTGTTGGCAACAATGTTGCGCTGAGATGCTTCGTTGATCGTTCGCTTAAAGGTGTCGACGTCAATCAAATCGGCAACCAGGTTGTCAGTTGTCTCACTGGTCTCGCTGACGAACGCAGAGTGCGGCAACACGCATCGTCCAGCTAAGTCGTAGCCAAAAAGTTCAGCTGCGCGTTCTTTGGCGTCCCGATCTTCCACTAAATCGAAGGCAGACCCGATGGCTTCATTCCAGGTTGCGTCGAAGTCGAGCAAAGTGCCGTCTTTGTCGAATATGACGGCTCTNCCATCAGNCATCAGCGAACAACACTTCACATCCTGTGCCACTCAAAATGTGACCTACTGCTTGTTGGTCATCAGCGGACAGTTGCCGGAAAGCCTCACGTATCCAATTCAAGCATTTATTTTGGTATGCGAACGGCGCTTGTTTGTACTCGCGACCTTCAATTAGACACGACAACTCTGGCTCTTCGGCCTCTATGGCCTGCTCGTTCGCTATCAAGAACGGCGCGTAGGTTCGCCCTATTTCAGTAAGCAAACTAAGCAGTGATTCCGGCAGGTTGTTCCGCGTGACCCACCCCTCGTTTTCGTTGATCTCCAGTGACGACAAATCGTCAACCTGGTACGCCCAAATGACGCTTCTAGGGCTTTGGCGAGCTGCTAAGAGTGAAGAGTCAGGTTCCCAGAANAACAACTGACTGAACTGACCGAATANACCGAAGTCGCCTCGACCCGGACGGCTACCTAAAAGAAATTGGTGCTCAGTTAAGTGAGTTTCTAGCGTCGTAAGAAGCCGAATAAAACTGTCCTCTATGACGTCACGGTTCTGATCTGTGGAGCCGACTAATGCAGTTCTATTCATCTGTCGCTTGGTGATGAAATCCTTGATCTCGCGGTGTTGTTCAGGGTTCATTTGGTTGTCCGACATCAACGGCAGCATGTTGCCTGCCTTCGCTATGGCATCAACATAAGTGTGATGCCATCGGTAGTGGTACATCATCTTTGTGACCCATTCATCGCCATAATCTTCAATTAGGTGATCGAAAAATCCAATCACGGGGTCTGTTGGCAGCAGGCTCCTAGCCGAATAATTTTCTTCTAGACGCAGGATCTGGGGAGAGGAATCGACCATCACCTCGGAATAATCACCGTCATCATCGCGAAAGGCGAGCATCGGAATGATCGCTACCGGGGGTTTAGGAAACCCTTGGTCTTCTTTCGAGCCTCGAACAACCCACCTGTGTGAAATCCGGCGGTATCGAAGGACTGCTCGCATTTTGATGGAATATGGAGACCCGTATGCCCCAACCAAAGTCACATCCCGAGAACTCATTGGTTTCCTCCGTCGGACCAAGCCCCGCGCCAAGACAAAGACCTGTTACGCATGTTGTTGTGCCGTGGAATCATTACACGTAACACTGCGCAGCGATCGATCAATCAAAGCTACGTTTATGACATGAGCGAACGAGATCTAATTGTTAGCAACCTTGATGTTTGTTGGGACAGCGTTGTCGAATTCCTGGGCAAACTTGAAAGTAGCCAATGGGAGACCCAATCGCTGTGCCCCGAATGGACGATCAGGGGTATCGCCGCGCACATGGTGTCGGTAGAACAGGCCTTGTCGAATTGGTTGCCATCTGGCTTAGATACCCCTCCACCTTTCGAAAAAGTTGGGGGTTACTTTGAAGCCGCTATGCAGATGCCAGAAGCGGAACTGGTTGCGCATATGCAGAGCACCTTCGACATTCGGCGAGAAAATCTTTCTGAAACTACCGAGGCCGACTTCGCTAATCCAAGTGTTACTCCTGTAGGCCCAGCAACTTACGGACGTTTCATGGCTGTGCGCGAATTCGACTTCTGGATGCATGAGCGGGATTGTCGAACTCCTTTAGGCATCGATACCGACAATGGCGGGCCAGAAGCAGAAATGGCTCTGAACGAGGTTCACCTCTCCATCGGGTACATCGCAGGAAAGAAGATTGGGCTTACTGAAGGCCAATCAATCCACTTCGATATCACAGGTTCGGTAGAACGGGACATTTATGTACGCGTCGAAGGACGTGCCGTTGAGTGTGAACCCATTGATGCGCCTACAACCACTCTTCACTGCGACTCAATGGCCTTTATGAATCAGGCCTGTGGCCGCGTCGACCCAGAAGTCCCCATTCGTGAAGGCGTTATTAGTTGGTCTGGAGATGTCGAGCTCGGTGCTCACGCAGCACGAAACCTTCGGTTCACTATGTAATTAGTGAAGTTAGCTAATCGGTGAAGCTTGAGATCAACGTGGGGTTTTTGAGATCTGCTAGTTCTTGGTTGCGATGATTCACTTCGGCTAGAAGCTCCGGGTGGCTTAAGACCCAAAACCTCCGCTCGTACATTGCATTCAAGACTTGAGACGCAACTTGTCCTGGGTCCATGCCGTTCTCTAACGCTGCTGCTATCGCTGCATTTCGGGCACGCGCTTCTTCCGGTGCCTTCGCTGTTTGATCAAGGGATTCGTCGCGTTTTCGACGAAGATGATCAGGTCGATTTCTCTGGGCCGTAGCAATATTTGTCCTCACAACCCCAGGGCAAAGCACTGATACCCCGACGTTCGCGTCAGGGTCACGATCCATCTCATGGTGCAATGTCTCCATAATTGCGACAACTCCGAACTTTGCTGCGTTGTAGGGGGCAAGGCCGGGCACTGCCATAAGACCCGCTACCGAAGCCGTGCTCATCACATGGCTTTCTTCAGCCTCGATCAAGTGCGGTAAGAAATGATGTAAACCGTGAATCACTCCCCACAGGGAAACGTCGATGACCCACTTCCAATCGACCAGCTGTTGATTNTTGACTAGTCCNCCGCCACCTACTCCNGCATTGTTGCAAAGAATATTGACGCCTCCGAATGTTTCGAGCGTCGCGGCGCACAANTCGGCGACAGANTCTTCATCTGTTACATCGGTCTTTACTGCAAGAACCGGGACATCAAGNGTCTCAATTTCCGTTCTCATTGCCGCAAGNGCCTCNTCTTCNACGTCNGCGAGNACAACCTTTGCTCCTTCGGCGGCAAANGCNAGCGACAAAGCTTTNCCGATGCCCGACGCTGCGCCTGTNACTACAGCTACACGTCCTTTCATCGTCTCCATGACTTCTCCGTTTCTNTAGCTCTCAGAATCCTTTNGCACCGTCTGCGGTTACCTCAGTTATTTAATTCCTCGAAGCGTTCNATGACATCGAGATATTCGGTGATCATGTCTTCCACTACNCGNGTCGCAGAAATNGATTCGTTCATAGACCCNACAATTTGCCCGACAAANTAGTTNGATAATTCAACCGCACCCTTATTNTCAGGATTCATNGCTGCCCGATCNACTTGACGACTCGCNTGTGCGATCAACATCGGTTGNAGAGGCATCGGCAAAGTACCGGGCGAAGANTCNCCTTCCCATTCGTCNGTCCAAGCAGANCGCAGTTGACGNGCNGGCTTGCCCGTTCGAGAGCGCGATCGCAGCGTGTCAGACGACGTGGCGGCNAGAAATTTGTCCTTGACTACNGGNTGGGTCTCGGCTTCTANGGTCGTCAACCAAACCGAACCACACCAAACCCCNTGNGCCCCTAANGCGATNGAGGCAGCTACNTGCCGCCCACTTCCTATGCCTCCCGCNGCTAGCACAGGCGTTGGNGCCACNGCATCAACTATTTCTGGAACNAGAACCATCGTCCCGATATCGCCNGTATGTCCNCCAGCTTCGTGNCCCTGAGCAATGATGATGTCNACGCCCGCTGCGACGTGACGCACNGCGTGAGCTTTCTTACCAGCAAGCGCGCCAACTAGTACTCCATTTGCGTGGGCCCGTTCGATCATGTCAGGAGGAGGGGGACCGAGAGCATTGACAATCAGTTTGATCGGATGGGAAAACGCGACATCCATTAGAGGCACCGCCTGCGCATAGGTCATCGGCGGTTCGGTCTCAACCGGNACCCCTCTTCCGTCAGCCGAGTCCTGCTTCGGTAATGGAGGAACGGCGTAGCGTTCCATCATGTCTTCGACGAAATCACGGTGACCCTGTGGAATCATTTCGCTGAGATCGCCTAAGGATTTCCCACCTTCGGAGGAGCCTTCATATTTGGCCGGAACAATGATGTCAACGCCAAAGGGTTTGTCGCCAACTTCATCTTGTATCCATTGCAAGTCAACATCGAGTTGTTCGGGAGTATGACCCGCGGCGCCGAGCACACCGAAGCCTCCGGCTTTAGTGACAGCAGCAACCACATCTCGACAATGGGTGAACGCGAGGATCGGAACATCCACGCCAAGCATTTCGCAGACAGGTGTCTTCATGAACTCGAAACTAGGCGGCCGATCAGGTTCATGCCTGCTAGATGGTCTTATTCGGTAAGAAATGAAGCATTTTCTTTATTTACCATCANCAAATTTCNCCNATTTTCGAGATAAATCCCTAGAGGGGTCGGTATCTAGCCTCAACGCTGCGAAAATGACGCCATGAGTATCACAGCGATTGGCCATAGCTACTTCGATCTCGAAACAGAAACCCAACTTGACGTCTGGTATCCAAACGCGAATGTCGACCCGAAGAGGTCCTGTATGGCCGAGAAACTTGGCCTTACTCAAGGCCGATTAGTTGAGACAACTATCGAGGATCTAAACGCACCGGCTGTCGATCTGGCCGATGCTTACCTACGGCTACATCTGCTAAGTCGTAGAGAGGTCCAACCGCANGGAGCCAACCTCGAGGGTGTTTTTGGTTTACTCACCAACTGCGCCTGGACCAACGCAGGGCCAGTTCTGCCCGAGCGCGTTGGCGATCTGCAGGGTCGTGCAGCCACAATAAACCTCAGTGTTTCGGTGACTTCAGTAGACAAGTTNCCGCGAATGACCGACTACGTAATTCCTTCAGGGGTGCGCATTGCTGATGCCGACAGAGTNCGGCTTGGGGCGCATCTAGCNGAAGGGACAACTGTGATGCATGAGGGGTTCTGCAACTTCAATGCGGGAACTCTCGGCCCATCAATGGTGGAAGGAAGAATCAGTGCTGGCGTAGTNGTTGGTGCCAATAGCGATATCGGTGGCAGCGCNTCGATAATGGGGACGCTGTCNGGNGGCGGTAAAGAAACGATTGTCGTNGGCGAGAACTGTCTTTTGGGCGCAAATTCGGGAATCGGAATATCGCTGGGCGATAACTGCACGGTCGAAGCGGGATGCTACGTAACCGCGGGAAGCCAGGTAACTCTTCCCGACGGATCAGTCGTGAAGGGCAAAGACTTGTCGGGTAGGTCAGGGATGCTGCTAATTCGCAACAGCTTCTCAGGCGCTATCGAGATGCGAGTTCTTGATCCCGATAAGTGGGATGGGATCAACGAAGCACTGCACGATAACTAGCTAAAGGCGCGCGTACCGCCAGCACTACTACGCTTCGGTGCAATAAGCGAGGAGGCAACGAATGGCCTATGTGGAAGATCGGATAATTCATGACGCCGATGCTCACACAATGGAACCTCCGGAGTGGCTGGATGAATTCGGCTCTCGGAAGGTTCAGGAGTACGCGCGAACAAAGTTTTTCGCCAATGAAGAGAGCCCAATTTTTAGTGAGATAGATCACTGCCGCACTCTTCACCTAGACGCTGATTTTCGGGCATCGGCTGGACAAGAAATAATGCTTCGCAAAAACTACCGAGCCCACGGCGCGTGGGATTCAGTCGACCGCAGCGAGGCTTTGGACCATATGGGCTTCGCTAGCCAGCTCGTGTTCCCAACTATGCCCAACACCCTTTTAGAAGTCATGGAACATGAAGCCCCGCCGAGTCTTACCTACGAGGTAGCTTCTGCCGCCAACCGCGCCCAAATCGCTTTTTGCGGGGCAGATCAGCGGCTGTTACCAGTGGCCTATATTCCGCTTCAAGATTTGGATCTGGCGATCCCATGCGCCGGCGAGGCCATCGAGGCTGGGGCTGCGGCACTGCTGATTCCCAATCGTATGCCCAAAGACCACGCCCATAGCCACATAGCCTTCGACGGAATTTGGGCTCGCGCACAAGAAGCTGGCATACCTATCGTGATGCATGTTGCAACTCCAGACCTGGTGATGCCACCACAGCATAGAAATAACGGCTTACCGCCTGAGCCGGACTTTCATGGAGGCAGCGAGAACTTCAGGTCTGTCTCTTACATGAGCATTTCGTCACCACCGGTACAAGCCCTTTCCACCCTTATCTTCGATGGTGTTTTCGACAGATTTCCTGATTTAAAAATGGGAGTGATAGAACTCGGAGCAGCATGGCTGCCGTCATTCATGCGGCAACTTGAAGCGGCCTTCGAGGCCTTCGGACGTCACGAAACCCGTCTACAGAATCTGGGACTGCGACCGTCACAATACGTTCATCGACAAATTCGAGTTACTCCATTTCCTACCGAACCGACAGGATGGATAATCGAAAACACCGGAGATGAAATCTGCATGTTCAGTTCTGATTTCCCTCATGTCGAAGGTGGCCGCAATCCTCTACGACGTTTCGATAACGAGGTGGAAGCCTTATCGGTTGAAACTAAAGACAAGTTTTTCCGGCTGAACTTCGAAAATCTCATGGGGTCCGCCATGTCTGACCTCCCAACCAACTCTGGCTGACATGGGCATCCGACTCGAAAAAGCTTGGACAGATCTCAACGCCGAAACTATTGCTTCACTTCCCGCTCAATTAGGGGTGTACCAGGTGGCCGACTCCCAAGGCACTGTCCTATCTGTCGGTTTTGCAGGAGCCAAACATCTTTTCGGAATGCGAAGCGCACTCCAAGAAGAGCTCAATTTACATGGTGATCAAGCAACGAAATTTCGTTTTGAATTCACCTCTAACTACCGAAGTCGCTGGGATGAGCTTTTAATGCTCCACCTGTATGACCACGGACAACTTCCAAGTCACCAACAGGCTGAAGAAAGCCGAATTGGTCGACTATCCCCCAACTGAGAGATCGATATGGACTTCAGCCTTAACGAAGAGCAACAACTGATAGTAGAGACCACCCGGCGTTTTGTTCAAAGTGAGATCCTGCCCCTAGAGGATGAGCTAGACCCGGACGCTGGGTCATTAGATCCAACTGATCAGGACCGACTCGTTGCCATGACCAAATCTATGGGTTTCTACGGTTTAGACATCCCAGAGGAATACGGTGGTCCCGGACTTGACACAACCACTCGTGCTTTGATGGCAATTGAAATGTCACAGCATCGGGCTGGCCTGTA
>PAVP01000028.1 GCA_002713975.1 Acidimicrobiaceae bacterium
TTTGCACCAATTCGTCAAACATCTGGTCCACAGAAATGGACTCAGCGGCGATTTCCATCGTTTCGACCTGACGAAGTAGGGCCTGAACAGCGAACTCTTCTCCAGGTTGGATGGACGCTCGATCCAACATCCACTGATCTCGCGGGACGATCCATCTAATCCCATGCGGGTNGACACCATTGCCGAGCAGCCAGAGGCAAGAGTCAATCGCAGTCTTTCCTCCNCCAACCACTACATAGTCCCCTGGGAACTCGTCANGGTTCAGNAGCNCATTNGGCGGGATACACNTAACCCCTTGCGACACNNTGTAGCTCGGGGTGGTGACCGATGGAACCGTCACATTCATGTATGTCGCATCAACGGTCNTTTCGGCTTNNATANTCGTTTCAACNCCCGATACNANATTCCTGACTGAGCCANTCCCGAGGTATTCGCACATGGGGAGGTATGTNACTCTTCCNGTCGGCAGNAACTGCTGGTTCATGACCTGCTCGAAATANGTNACAACCTCACTACCGGAAGCCAACTCATATAAACCAGCGTTTAAGCCGATCGAATCCTTCTGGTTCGCTCCCAACGCTCGCGAATTGACCCCGTAAAACGAAGATGGCTGGTGCAGCCGCACGAATGGGTAAGAGTCGTTCCAGTGGCCACCAGGTCGCCCATGCCGGTCNACGATGGTGACCGTAGCCTCGGTTTCGGTCATGAGTACGTCGGTAAAGGCCATGCCCATGGCGCCAGCACCGACAACTAAATAGTCGCTAACGCCGTTCGTATTCACGACAGCTAACCCTGAATGTCGGGACCGGCGGCCTCTATCTCAAACTTAANAATGCACCTTTGNTCATCGACCATCGCNCTCTTGTAATCATCCCAATCAGGATGNTCCCCNCTCAGGGNTCGGTAGTANGACACNAGGAGATCCATAGCGTCGGGNAGANTCACAATTTCNGCTCGGCACTGCAANTGCACCCATCGACCNAGCCACTTGTCTGGAAACACACAAAGCCAGGAGATGGGGTCACGACGCATNTTCCACGTCTTAATTGCAGTCTCCCTTGTNCTCATGATGATTTCTTCATCAACTACAGCGATGTTNACAGGTGACATCTGNGGNGAACCNTCTCGACGGCGNGTCGCTAGAACGGCTCGCGAGTTNTCGCGGACATAGTTAAGGCCTTTTTCGATTTCCATAGGGTCATCCTGACACGTAAAGCGCCNCTCAGTCAGGCCTCATTCTTAGAGACTCCTCTAGGGTGAGTTCATGGCCNGGACTCACCAAATCGACAGCGGTCGTGGCTGGGTGGTGGCATTTGGCGGATGTCTAATTAACACCTGGACGTTCGGCGTCTTTTATGCATTCGCGACAGCTTTGGAGCAAATGGTCGCTGAGTTCAACGCCAGCCTGTCGGGAATCGCTGCTTTCTTTTCGGTCACAACATTTCTCTTCTTCGCGACCGGCATGCTCGCCGGACCACTAGCCGACCGTTTCGGTGCTCGACGCCTAGTAGCGGTAGGGGCCTTCCTCATGGGTGGGGGTCTGTGGCTCACCGCCCAAGTCGAGTCTCTGTTCGCAGGAATCCTGATCTACGGACTCGGAGTTGGATTGGGTATTGGCTCCTACCTAGTGCCTCTTAGTGTCGCTACTGGAGCTTGGTTCGAAAAACACAGGACGCTAGCACTGGGTATCAACACCGTTGGCATAGGACTTGGCACTCTGACCTTGGTTCCTGTCGCAGAATGGCTAATCCGCACAGCCGGGTGGCGCAGCGCTTTTGAATTAATGGGGATCGGAAGCATCATCGTCTATGGCGTAGTAGCTCTGTTTTCTTTTCGGCCTCCAACTCCGCCGGCTTCGGTATCTGTCAGCATTTCAGCAGCACGTCGAGCTCTTCGAAGGTCAGAATTTTGGCGGCTGTACGTAGCTGGTTTTCTCATGTCAGTTGCTCTTTTTATCCCGTTCGTTTTTCTGGTTCAGTACGCCAAAGAGCAAGGGATCACGTCAAGCACAGCGGCATTTCTTATCACCTCGCTCGGTCTCGGTAGTGTCCTTGGCCGGCTTGGCCTCGGAGTGTTGGGCATGCGAATCGGTGTCCTACCACTGATCATCATGTGTTTTGGAATCCAGCCCATCGCGTACATCGTGTGGTTGATCGCCGGAGCCAACTATCCACTGCTACTGCTCTTCGCCGGGCTACTGGGTGTGGGATACGGCGGATTCGTTGCCCTAAGCCCAGTCGCGATGGCCGGAATTTTNGGTCTTGAAGGCTTAGGTGGTGTTCTCGGAGTTCAGTACACCTCAGCTGGAGTTGGCGCGCTAATCGGCCCCGTCGCCGCCGGCGCCATCATTGACGCAACCGGCTCCTATACGGTGGCAATTGTTGGCGCGATTTTCGTGTCTTTGGCTGCCACATTCTCAGTAATCCCAATGTGGCGTCTGGGAAGCGGCGAACCACCAGTGCTTGCAAGTCGCTCTTATTTGAGTGAGCCAACTGTGTGGTTGGTNTCGCCGAAAGCGCGTTAGGGAAGCTGAGTCAGTGCGTAGACCTCGTAGGTCACTCCACCCNCAGGGTGTAGCTGCCCAATTCCAACTCCTTGNACATTGTTCAGCCAGGCGTACCGTTCGTCACCCGTCTCAAACTGNGGNGCTGACCTAGCCACACCTGCCGCAGGTTCCCCNATGCCTTTGTACTGCATCAAAATCACTGCATCNTCGTCGGTAACCAGGGTCAGACGAACGTCCAACTGAATGTTCCGGTCGGCGCGTGCCGTAACCCAGTCACCACCTGGTGAAACGACGCTGCCATTGAGGCGNTCACCGGTGAAGGTTCCACCCGCCACCTCTGCAATAATNCTTGTGCCATGTGGCCCACCCTTGATTATTTGNGCTCCTTCAGCGACCTGAAGGTCGAGGGTGAAGAGGTGTTCGACGTCAAGTTGTTCAACTGCCATTTCTTAAGCTTTACACATTTCTCGCGACTTCAGCCCAAATTAAAGAAGTCAGCGAGTTCGGGAGACATGTCGTCGATNTCAACTTCAAAAAGCTCCAAGAGGACATTGTCTGGGGCAGAGCACATTAAATATCGCCAGTTACCAAACTCTCTGATATCGGAACGAAAGTCGACACCATTAGCAGTCATGCGGTCTCTTAGGTCGGCAAGTCCTTCAACTCGTATACCGACGTGGTGATACGCGCCGCTGGAAGTTCCTCTGGGCTGCTGGTCATAGATATTGATACGACCTTGTCCAACCTTCATAAAAATGTTCCGCGCTCCTCCGAACTCTCCGTCGTAACTCACCACCGCACCAAGATTGCGTTGCCACCACTCGACAGTGNCTGACGCGTTGCTTGCGAAAATGTGGACGTGATGNAGATCAAGCACTCAACGAACCTAGAGGGTTGGCTTATCTGCGTGAGCGCCGGTGTAAATGATCTGTCTCATTGCGTCGGCTGCTCGTTTGTGGAAGTCAACTGCCGCTGGTTCAAGGTCATACGCGGGTTGTGGGCAATGCTCGAAATTGTGGTGCTTGTCTTCCCCTCGCACCAACGCAGCACTGTCCCATTCGCTCAATGTTTGTTCGGTATCGGTCGGCATGTAGTGAAAAGAAAGACCGATGCGGCGGTCGCCGGTGGTGTTCGGGCCGGAGCCATGCGCCGTCCGAACGTTATGAAAAGAGACCTGTCCGGGTTTGAGCGGCATAGCAACAGTGGTGTGTTGCGTCACATCGATTTCAAGTTCTTGACCCCGGCTTAACAGGTTGTCCTTTGCATAGGTCTCTTCGTGACCGAGAATGATTTTGTGGCTGCCGGGAATAACACTCATACAACCAGCATCCTCACTGGCGTCGCTAAGCGCGACCCAGATGGACACCACGTCGGAATTAGACAGCCCCCAGTATTGGAGGTCTTGATGCCAGCCCACATAGCTGGGGCTGTGCGGTTCCTTGATCCAAAAAACTGAATTCCAGCAGAGAATGTCTGGCCCAATTAGATCCTCAACAGCATCGAGAATCCTTTCATTTCTCATAAGGGCATCAATCCAAGGAAACAAAATGTGTCCACTAGAACGTTCGTGTGGAGGGAGGGAACCGCCTCGCATCAATTCCCACTCCTCTAGGCGTGTTCGGCATTCGCGGACTTGCTCACTGGTAAAGACATCGAGCGGCGAAACCCATCCGTCGGTTTCATACTGTTCTATCTGACCGACGTTGAAGACCTTGCCCATGTCACAAGGCTATTCGGATCTGAAGTGCTGCGGCGAACTTGCCGCTTCGCTGTTACTAATTCAGAAGTTTCAACCGACCGGCAGCGCTGAATCTATGATCTTGAGGGATTAGGGGGAACGGGATGCTAGAGCACATCCGAGTTATTGATCTTTGCGATGGAATCAGCCAGTTCGCTGGACACATACTGACTCGCCTTGGCGCTGAAGTGATCGCCGTTGAACCCGAGCGGGGGGTCTCAACACGGCTCACGGGTCCCTATGTTGCCGATGATCCCGATCCGGACTTCAGCCTCACTCATTGGGCCTACAACAGGGGAAAGAAATCTGTTGTCTTAGATATCGAATCGGAAGAAGGCCGAACGAGATTTCGTGATCTGGTTCAAAGTGCTGACATTTTATTCGAAGATCAGCGACCAGGTTATTTACATTCCCTCGATCTGGCATACGAGGACATCAAAGAAATCAACCCCCAAATTATCCATGCTTCCATTACTCCTTATGGTCTTACCGGGCCACGTTCACATTGGTCGGGAACCGACTTAACAGCTGTAGCCGGGAGTTCGTTTATGCATGCGAGCGGTGACGCGGACAGAGCCCCGCTTCGAGTCGGAGTACCGCACAGCTTCCTTCACGCTGCAGCTGACGCTGCGGCTGCAAGTTTGATTGCCTTGCAGGAGCGTTACCGAAGCGGAACCGGTCAGCACATAGATGTCTCAGCTCAAGAATCACTCACCATTGGGTTTCCACAGAACGTCGCTCCTCTGGAAAACGCTTTAGCCTCTGACCGCATGGCTGGGGGCATCAGTCTCGGCGGGATGGATATCCCGCTGTTATTCCCCTGTCTCGATGGCTACACCATCTGCGTAATCTTGCCAGGAGCGGCTTTTGCTCCATTCGCTCGTCGACTCACAGAGTGGCTCGAAGAGGAAGATGCTGCAGATGACAACCTGATCTCTATCGACTGGGAAAATCTTGGAGTCCAGCTTTTCGCTGGCGAGGTGAGTTTCGATGTCGTCGCGGCTGCCTTTGCGACCTACGGAGGTTTCCTCGCATCGAAATCAAAAGCCGAATTGTGGGATGCGGCATTGGAACGCAACCTGCTCATTACACCTTCGATGACCATCGCCGATCTTGTCGAATATGAGCATCTTGAAGCTCGGGAGTTTTGGGACGTCAAACCCGATGGGAAAGGCGGCGAAGCGAAACATCCCGGTGGGCTAGTGAAGTTCAAGAACAGCGATGCAGATTTCGGAGGGATCCCTGCCACTCTCGGTCAACACAGCGATTCGATTTCACTGGACCGGGCTACCAGTCTCGACATTCGTGAACCTGTCACGGATTCTTTGCCCTTAGAAGGATTGAAGGTTGTTGAGTTCTCATGGGTAATCGCGACGCCTTCTGCTGTTCGAATCCTCTGCGATTATGGGGCAGAGGTCGTCAAGGTAGAGACCGCTAGTCGTCCCGACACCATGAGAACGGTGAATCCGTTTGTAAATGAGGACCCTCATCCAGATAACAGCGTGGGTTACGGCGTCTACAACGCTGGGAAACGAAGCCTCAGCCTTGATCTCAGTAAACCGGAGTCGAAGGAAGTGGTGTTTGATCTGATTCGGTGGGCTGATATTGCTACCGAATCATTTGCTCCAGGTGCTATGAGTCGTTTGGGTTTCGGCTATGACGTGCTCTCGGAAATCAACCCGGGCTTGATCATGCTTTCAAGTTCTCTGCTTGGACAAAGCGGACCTCATTCGACTCTTGCTGGCTACGGGTTCATGGCTGCCGCAATAGCGGGGTACTACGAACTGACGGGCTGGCCCGATAGGCCACCCGCTGGTCCGTACGGTCCGTATACCGATTACTTGGCCCCACGAATAGTGGTTTCATCGCTGATGGCTGCTTTGGAAAAACGTCGAGAAACAGGGCTCGGTGACCACATCGACCTTTCACAAACTGAATGCGCTTTGCACTACCTAGCTCCCGCAATATTGGACCAAAGCGTCAATGGNCGAACAATTCAAAGAGCAGGAAATGACGACCCAANTATTTTTCCTCATGGCGTTTTCCCTGCCGACGGNAACGACTCATGGCTAGCGGTGGCTTGCTCNGATGAAAGTTGGCCACAGTTGGCCGACTTGTTNGNACTCCAGGACCTCTCCGACGCCAACCAAACAGCACGTCGCGAACAGCGANCGATAATTGATGAGCNGCTGAGTGCATGGTCGTCGGTTCGCGATAGCACCGCTGCTGCNGAAGAGCTTCAAGGTCTGGGGGTGGCGGCTTATCCAGTGCATGATGCGGCCGGGACGAACTCCGACCCTCAACTAGCTCATCGTCAGCATCANATCCAGGTCCCTCAAAGTCACGCAGGNACGATGTGGACTCATTCGTGTAGGACGAAAATGTCGCGCACTCCAGCCGTCCTAAACCGAGGCGGGCCGTGTTTAGGAGAAGACAATTTTGAGGTGCTTANTGAACTCTTGGGCTATTCCGTGGAGCAGATNGCGGATCTAGCTGTCGCNGAGGTGTTGGAGTAATANACCAGNACCGATTAGCTAGCGCTCCAAACAAGGGGATATTGGTCGCTGTCTAGTTGATCTCCGTCGCGGTGTGATTCNGATCGNAGGTGACCTTGGGTGCCTTTTCGGGTGTCATATACCGCGTCGTCTCCGCAATATCGCACTGTGTAGCCGCGACGTCGAACGTCGAACCGCAGGTTTCCGCCAGCTCCATGGACTGTCATCGCGTGAAACGCGTANACGTCACCCGGCTCTAAATCCCAGCTAATGATTTCGTAGCGGTCNCGCATNGCTTGAATGTCTGGAATATCGATGTAATCGGGGTTCCTTTCATATTCGCCGTGCCCAGAGGTTTTCCCGAAGGTTTCNGGTTGGTACCACTTATCCCAAAGGTGCGAGCCCTTTATGAATTCAAGTCCGCCGCTGTCAACAGTCACGGTGTCCAGAGCCACCCAAAACGACATGATCTGATGTCCCCTGACCGGCCAATAAGGCAAGTCGTTGTGCCAACGAGTCCGGTTTTCGGTTCCCGGTTCCTTCACGAAGAGTTGGTCATAGAAGAGATTTATCTTCGATGACTGGAAAAACTGCGCAGCCAAAGAGACCAGTGGNCCTTGGGTACAGAACCTTTCCATTTCTGAATCGGTCTCCCAGATTCTGATATTGCCGTGGAATTTACCNACACCGCTATCGGGAACATAGCCATGGAANAANGGTCCNGGTTCGCTGATGTCGCGTTCGATGCCCGCCTTGAGAACTTCAAGCCACTCTGCNCTGACGACGTTCTTCAACGCTAANGCCCCNTCTTGAGCACATGCGTTCCGTTGTTCTTCGGTTACCTCATAGTGCATTCAGTTACCCTCNCTCCTTGCNTTAAACAGTAGGCCAATAACTCAGTGGTCTTGCCTCCGGTGGTGGCACTCGACGCCCATCTAGTTGTCGGAGGTCATCGACCAGAACGCTTCGAGTGTCNGCNGGGTCGATTACTTCGTCAATTCGAAGNGTTCCNGCTGCTTCGTATGGTGATGTCGCTAGAGAGATCTCTGACACCATTCTGGTTCGCTCTGCTTCTGCCTCCTNAGGACTCAATTGNTCNAGCCTTGAGGCGTAAGCGACGTTGACTCCAACATCTGGGTCCATNAATCCGATTTCTGCGCCGGGCCAAGAGTACAAGCCTGACGATCCCAGACCCGAACCGTTCATCGCCGGAAACGCTAAGCCGAATCCTTTGCGGAGTGTCACCGTCAACGTCGGAGTGGACATGTTGCCTAATGCTTCAACGAAACGAATTGCGAGCGATAAAATTCGGTCGTGTTCAACGGCTTTTCCGACCATAAAGCCCGGAACGTCCATCAAAAAGATGACCGGCAAGTTAAATGCGTCGCATAGACACATGAGACGAATAGCTTTCCGGCAGGCTTCGGGATCTAGGACACCAGCNTTGAACATGGGGTTGTTCCCGATAACTCCGACAGAGAAACCGTCCAGTCTCCCCAAACCAGTGGTGAGGTTACGGGCGTAGCCGGGCTGTAGCTCCATGAACGTACCGGGATCCAAAAGAGCCGAGCTAAATCGGCGCATGTCATAGCCGCGGGTTCTCTTGAGCGGAACCATGTCAGCCAACGACTCATCAGGACTGAGGTCNGCTCGAAAATCGCTCCGAGGNGCAGTCGTCCAAGCATTNGACGGCAGATAGGACAGCCACCTTCGAACAGCGGCATAGCCTTCTTCGAAGGTATCCACACCTATGTCGATCTGACCTGTGATCCGAGAGTGGACATCAACTCCACCTAGTTCTTCGAATCCAATAATTTCACCGGTTGCCACTTCGAAGACTCTTGGGGAAGTGACAGCCAAAACCGAACCGCGCACCTGCACAACAAAATCGGAGAACGCCGATTGAAATGACGAACCTCCGAAGCTTTGACCAACGATCATGGTTGCCATCGGAATTTGTCTTCTACGTTGCGTCAGTTCCGGGTCTGGCGCTACGTCAGCTATGCCCTCGGCTCCAATTAAGTCAGGGATTCGACCTCCGCCGGTTTCTCCGATGTACACATACGGCATGCCTCGTTCCAGAGCACGTTCATAAATTCGGTGCATCCGTCGGCCGCCGACAATCGCACTCGAACCCTTCTTGACAGTGATGTCGTCGCCGCCAATAGCAACGGGTCGACCATCGATTCGGCCTTCTCCTCCAACTTTGCCGTCACCGGGCGTGTTGTGTCGATCTTCAAGGCGCATAGATCGGCTATGCGTACCAAGTTCGCGAAACGACTCCGTGTCTAATACGCCCTCTATATGGTCTCTGATGGTCGGCGTTCCGTCCTGCCGCATCTTCGNAACTCGGTCCGCGCCACCCATATCTTCACGAATCCGTCGTTGGCGATNNTGAAGGTCCGTGACGGGGTCGATGGTGTTCTCTTCTTCTTTAGTCATATGTTCCTCGGGGTAAGTCGACAGTTCAGCACGTTCTGTCGACTCGCGCTAAAGGTCGCCACTACGATCGTCATTCCTGATGGTTAAGAGACCGGGGGCTCGAATGTTGTCGCATTACCGCGTGCTAGATCTCACAGATGATCGAGGTCACTTCGCAGGCTTTCTACTTGCACAGTTGGGGGCTGACGTGATTGCTGTGGAGCCGTCATCAGGGCAACGTTCCCGTCACCTTCCTCCCTTCGCAAACGATGAAGAAAATCTCGAATACTCGCTTCAACATTGGGCCTACAACCGGGGCAAACGATCGGTCGTACTCGACAATGCCCAACAACTTCTGGAATTGGCGTGCACAGCCGATGTGCTTATCGAGTGCGGGGCGATGGATATCGACCTCGACGCGCTGCGTACTGCCAACCCTTCCCTTGTGACGGTTTCGATGAGCAACTTCGGAAGCGAGGGTCCTAAGTCGACTTGGCTCGGTACAGATCTCACGCTTAACGCAGCAGCCGGCCCTATGTCACTCAATGGTTACCGTGATCGGGCACCAGTGCGTATTTCAGCCCCTCAGGTATGGGTCAACGCGGGCTCCGAAGCTGCTTGCGCAGCGCTGATTGCGTTGACCGAAAGAAAGGCCAGTGGACTCGGCCAACATGTTGATGTCTCTGCTCAGGAAGCAATGATTTTGACNGCTCAGGGATGGCTGGCCCCTTCGTTGTGTGACAATCCTCCTGCGCAGAGAACTGGTGGCGGNTTCGAACTCTTGGGGATGGTTGAATTCCGGTTTGTCTACGAGTGTGCCGANGGTCATGTGACAATTACCTTTTTGCCTGGTGTCTTGGTGGGTTCGTTTACGAAACGTCTACTCGAATGGGTTCAAAAAGAAGGACATCTAGACGAGGACTTAGCAGAGATCGATTGGGTGGATCTACTCACCGATCGAAGTCTCGAAGAAGTCGCATCGATCACAGAGCGAACGGCACAGTGTCTCGCTAACGCGCTTATCTCTCACACAAAGCAAGATCTTTTTTTGATGGCTCAACGGGACAAACTTCTGCTGGTTCCGGTTATCACNCCTGCAGACGTTCTTGAAACACCTCATTATGCTCAGCGGGAATTTTGGGACGAAGTCAAAATGGATCAGGTTGAAACTACGGTGAGATTTCCGGGCCCTTGGGCTCACGGAACTCCCGCAGGCCTCAAACGGCTCGGAAAACCACCATTGTTGGGCGAACACACTGAAGAGGTTCTGAACGAAACCCGGGACTTAGAAGAGCTGGGGGGTGATCCTATGAGCACGGGACTTCCGTTCGAAGGAGTCACCGTTCTTGACTTTACGTGGGTGTATGCGGGTCCCTTCGCTACCCGAATGTTGGGGTATTACGGCGCTCGCGTTATTCGAGTGGAATCTCAGACGCGACCCGATCAGGTCCGTACATCTGGTTTAAGCCGGGATCCAGAGGACTTAGAGGGCCCTGAGAACAGTCAGCAGTGGCATTCCATCAATGCCCACAAAGAGAGCTTGCAGATCAATCTGAAGGTGCCCGAATCGCGGCAAGTAGTTTTGGATCTTGCAGCAAAATGCGACATCGTCGTTAACGCTTTTTCGGCAGGCGTGCTCGACCGAATTGGGTTAAGCCCATCGGACCTACTAGAAGTCAACCCACGTCTAATCGTTTGTTCGACGACGCTGTTCGGTCAAAGCGGCCCTTTGTCGCCCATCCCTGGTTTCGGAAATATGGGTGCGGCCACGGGCGGTTACTACGAATTGACGGGCTGGGCAGACCGTCTCCCCGCCGGTCCCTTCCTCGCGTACACNGATGCCACTTCCCCACGTCTCACAGCGGCACTAATCATGGCGGCCCTGGACTACCGAGAACGCACTGGCGAAGGCATGGTGCTCGATTTCTCACAAGCTGAGGGTGGCATTCATTTTGTGACNGAGGCGATCCTTGACCAAGAGGTCAATGGATTTCCCCAGAGCCGAATGGGAAATGCTGATCGGTGGATGGCACCACATTCGGTGTACGAATGCGCGAATGGTCAGAAGGACCAATGGATCGCTATAGCTTGCGAAAATGATGAACAGTGGCGAGCCCTCACTCAAGCGATAGATCTAGAGGAGCTATCGAGTTTGGGGCTATCCCAACGTCTAGCTAGAGAAGAAGAACTGGACCAAATTCTGCGGGATTGGTGTCTGTCTCGAGACGCTACCGAAACTACTGAACTTCTCCAAGGCGCCGGAGTTCCAGCCCATCAAGTTCAAAACAGTCCTGAAGTTACATCCGATCCTCAGTTGATCCACCGAAACCATTTCGTTGAGGTGCCCCACGAGATCTACGACACCACGTGGGCTGAACAGTACGGATTCCGCTTATCAAAAAGCGACGGTACACCTACCAAGAGTGGGCCCCTATGGGGGGAACACAATTTTGAGATTCTGAGTGACCTCTTGGGGTACGAAGGAGATCAGATCGCTGATCTGGTGATCGCTGGTGTACTTGAGTAACTACTGTTGCAAGCGGTTGTGGAATGCTGCTGTGGCAGATATCCCGCTTTCCCCCGTCAACCAAGTCAGATAATCAGGGCGATTGCGGTTACGAAAGATCGGATTCCGGAATGTCTCCGTCCACCACTCAACAGGGTGCAAGGTACTCGCCATTTCCTCATCCCAGTCCTTCCATTGTTTCGCGTGTTGTTCAGACCTGAACAAGTTCATGCCACCTCACCTAAATGGTTGATCAGGTTCCTCCATTCCTAGGCGACTGCGGGTGTACCCGACGATGGTTTCAGGGTCCACTAGAACTAGTTCTCCGTCTTTCATTTTGAGATGCAGAGAGTCGTCACCCAACAAGCATGGAGCCTTGATGTCGACTATTTCGCCCGGGAACATCCATGAGCACGCCAGGGCTTCAAAGCCGCATTGAGCGAACCAGCGTTGTTCTCCTCGGACTGTTATCCGATAGGCCGTCGGCTGGTTGTTAAAAGGAGGGAATGATGCGATGTAGTCAGTCCCCGGGTGCATCCACCCAGGAGTAATCGCCAAAATACTTTCGATTCGGTTCAGAGCCTCGTTGGGTGAAATACCAAGGCGGGGCGCCAGTTCGGCATAATGCGGCGCTACTCCAGTCGCGACTATCTCTTGCATGATCGTTGCATAGGTGACGTCAAGATCTGATTCCAAATCATTTCCTTCCCGACTGGCACCTTTCAGCTTCCCACAAGCAAGATGCTCCCTGGGTATCTACTCTGTGGCGAGACGTTTGGAGGTTTCTGATGACTGGACGTATGTCCGAAAAGGTATCGATCGTTACTGGTGGCGCATCCGGGATTGGAAGAGCATGCTGTCTTCGCTTCGCTGAAGAAGGGGCGAAAATTGTGGTCGCCGACATTAACCTCGAGCGCGCCGAAGCTGTCGCGGACGAAGTTGCGTCCGCCGGAGGTGAGGCAATCGCGTTGACCGTCGATACATCAATGCCTGAAGAGGTCGCTGCCATGGCAAGTAGCGCTGTCGAGGCTTTCGGCAGAATCGACGCTTGTGTGGCTGCGGCCGGAATTTCTCACGCTGGTTACATAAGCCGCGACGCTGATGAGCAGGTCAGCGCTGACCGTCATGACCGTAATGACATGATGCTGATCGATAAATCCTTGTCAAATTGGCAACGGGTCTTGGATGTCAACCTCACTGGGGTCATGTTGACCAACCAGCTGGTGGCTCAGCAGATGGCAAAGTCCGAGGGAGGAGCAATTGTCAACATCGCCTCCGTAGCGGGAAAAACGGCATTGATGGGGGCNTCGGACTATTGCGTGTCTAAAGCCGGAGTATGGATGCTGACGAAATGCGGGGCGATCGAGCTNGCACGNCACGGNATACGCGTCAACGCGGTTGGTCCCGGNTACATAAAGACNTCCATGAGCGGCGCTGCTACCAGNAACGAAGCTTGGGTTGAAGGTCGAATTAAGGAAACACCCCTACGACGGCTCGGCGAACCCTTAGATATCGCGAATGCATGCCTCTATTTATGCAGTGATGAGGCGAGTTTTGTTACTGGTGAAATCATCTTTCCCGACGGTGGACTAATCGCTGACAGCCGCTCATAAAGCGGAGTGACGTGATCNAGCTTCTACTCCGACATTCTGACCGTCTAGCGTCTNCCTCATGGTGAAAGTAGCTNTCGAACCAGATTGCTGGCGACGTGAGTCCCTGGTCGCCGCAGTCGAGGNNGGNGGCGGAGAGGTAGTCGGCCCCGATACTGCAGAGGTGTTGGTATGGGCNGAACCAGCTCGNGCGGATCTTNTACCNCCGATGCTTGACGAAAATCCCAATATCGACTGGGTTCAGNTNCCCTACGCAGGNATTGAGCCTTTCGTTGAAATGCTTCGNTCCCGACCTCANCTCACCTGGACNTGCGGAAAGGGTGTCTATGCTTCCCCNGTAGCGGAACATGTGTTGGCTCTNGCTTTGGCNGGATTTCGAGCCATCAACACATATTCTCGTGCCAATAGATGGTCNGACCCTGAGGGCCGGAATCTGTTTGGGGCGAAGGTAACGATTCTCGGTGGTGGTGGAATTACTGAAGAGCTGTTGCCGCTTCTGGCTCCGTTTGGCTGTGAGGTAACAGTCGTTCGGAATCAAGTACTTCCGATAGAGGGTGCAGACCAAGTAGTTGATTCCGGTGATCTACATGATGTCCTACCGGGGTCAGATCTTCTCGTTCTCGCCCTCGCATTGACTCCCGAGACCACTGGAATCATCGGCAAGCAGGAACTCGCTCTACTCCCTGAGCATGCGTGGATAGTGAACGTCGCTCGTGGTGGTCACATTGTGACTGGCGATCTGGTTGAAGCATTACAGGAAGGGGTGATCGGAGGCGCTGCTCTTGATGTCACCGACCCAGAACCTCTGCCCGACGACCACCCACTTTGGGGGTTTGAGAATTGCATCATTACTCCTCACATCGGTAATACGCCAGAGATGGGCCTTCCTCTACTCGCTCAGCGAGTGAGCGACAACGTGCGGAGACGAATAGCAGGTTCGCCGCTTATAGGTCCAGTGGATGTCGATCAAGGTTATTAGCAATCAAGCTCGGAGACTAGCTGGGTGGTTGCTCTCCACCGCTTCGATGCAACGTTGACGCACTGCCCCGACTTCCTCGTCAGTCAACGTCTTGTCTTTGGCCTGAAGCCGCATAGAAAACGCCAACGAACGCACCCCTTCATCTAGCTGATCGCTACGAAAAACATCGAATAATTGCAGCGACTGAAGCTCTTCGCCTGCGGCCTTCCTCAGGGTCATCTCTATTTCTGAGGCTTGGACCTGTTCACCAACAGCAAAGGCTAGGTCCACGTCACTTGAAGGGAAGGTGGAGACGGGTTGGTATGGGACACCCTCAACTGAAATGGCTGCCTCGATAACAAGATCAAGTCTTAAGTTGAGCCACGCGCATCTGTCTTCTATTTCGTAGCTTTGCAACACGGCGGGATCAACTTCTCCTAGCGAACCAACTTCTGTGTCTCCAATATTGATCTTGGCTCCTCGAGTGGGATGCAACCCCGCTAGGCCGTCAACGTTGGTCAACTGGAATTCCAATTTGAGAGTCGACGCTAGGTCTTTAAGGAGTGAGGTTGCCGCAAAGGCATCTGCGTTGGATATCAGCGCTGCCAAATGTTCGGTTTCCAGCGGTAATCCTGACGAATCCTCTGAGGACTCGAATACTGGACCGGTCTCGAATAGTTTCGCTTCCATATTGCGATGCGAATAGTTGTATGCAACTGCCGTCAGTAAACCTGGGAGCAATGAGGGTCTCAGGACCGATTCTTCGACTGCTAAGGGGTTGAGTAAGCGCACTGGCTCTTCGACAATTAAAGCAGCTTTGGTGATGTCGTCTGGCGCCAAGAATGGGTTGGGCATGGCTTCAATGAGCCCCGCACCGGTCATGACCTGTCGGATCACTCGGCGAAGCTTTTGCTGCGGGGACAGGTGGCCAGCGTCTGGTGATCTGGGGACGGTAGCACCCAATTTTCCGTAGCCGTAGTGACGCGCCACCTCTTCAGCAATGTCAGTTTCAGTTTCGGTGTCAGGCCGAAAGGACGGGATTGTTACAAGCTGAACATCTTGACTATCGGTGTTTTCGACCTCGAAACCGATAGGTGTCAGCAAGTCATGTATTTCTTCTGACGAAAAGTCTCTACCGAGCAGCATGCTGATTCTTGATGTTCTCACTGGAACCGAGATGGTGTCCGGNGTTGTACCAGTTACATCGAGAACCTCCCCTACTATTTCAATTCCACCGGGAGTAACTTCGTTGAGAAGGTGGCAGAACCGTTGGACAGCGGTCACGTTTATTTGCCAATCGGTACCCCTCTCAAATCGAGCTGATGCTTCCGATCTGAGGCCAAGTCTCTGTGAAGTTCTCGCTATCGATTGCGGTTCCCAGCAGGCAAGTTCAACTAGGACTGAGTCAGTGGTGTCAGATATTTCTGTTGACGCGCCGCCCATAACACCGGCTATGCCGATGGGTTCATCGGCCTCGTTGACGATCAACCCATCGTTAGGCTGAAGCATCCGCTCTTGACCATCAAGGGTCGTGATGCTTTCTCCATTGGATGCCCGGCGCACACCTATGTGACCATTCNGGAGGAGCGAGAGGTCGTAGGTGTGGTTAGGTGTCCCAAGTTCGAGCATCACATAGTTGGAAACGTCGACCACGGAATTGATCGGACGCATACCCAACAGNGTCAATCGCATCTGCATCCACAGAGGAGATTTACCAACGGTGACGCCTNTCAGTACCCGGCCCGTGAATCTNGGACAAAGAACCCCATCATCAATCTGGATACTTGCCAGANCTTCCGCAGCCCCCGNTGACGGTACCGTCCATTCGGGGATCTCAAATGGNANGTCGAGACGGGCTGCTAGGTCGCGGGCTACNCCNGCTACCGACATCGCNTCNGGACGATTGGGATTGATCTCCAGATCCCACAAGATGTCTCCGACNAGCCCCAACTCTTGCATCANTGGGGCCCCNGTCTCGAGATNTTCNGGNAGGATCATGATGCCNTCGTGGTCGGAACCNAAANCNAGTTCAGCGGCGGANCAGCACATNCCGTTAGACATTTCGCCNCGCATTTCTCTCTGCGAAATTTCCATCCCATCGGGCATNACTGTGCCAATGGTTGCNAATGGAATCAGGTCNCCCACCGACATGTTGAACGCACCACAGCAGACTTGCATNGGATCGCCGTTTTCTATTTCAACGTCTACAAGTTGGATCCTGTCCGCTTTTGGATGAGGCCTCAGANCAGCGACTNTTGCTACCACAACACCTTCGAGAGGATTAAGGATACGAGTCTCTTCGACCGCCATCCCTAAGTCGCTCATGTGGTCTGCCAATTCATAAGGNTCCCCTTCNATAGGGGCGAATTCGCGCAGCCAGGAGAGGAGAACTTTCATTTCAAGACCTCCCTAGAACTGTTCAAGGAATCTGACATCGTTGGTGTACATATCTCTCAGGTCTTTAATTCCGTACCGCATCAGGGCGAGGCGGTCGATACCGAAGCCGAAAGCGAATCCGGTCCATTCTTCGCTGTCCACTCCGCAGTTCGCCAGGACGTTCGGATGAACCATTCCGCAGCCACCTAGCTCAATCCAACCGGTTCGNTGACAGGTCTGNCATCCATCTCCTTCACATATCACACAGGTGATGTCGAACTCGGCGCTCGGTTCGGTGAAAGGGAAGTAGGAGGGTCGCAGGCGGCTACTAATTGCCCCGCCGAAGTATGCAGCAGTGAACTCATTTAGCGTTCCTGCCAGATCAGCGAGGCTGATCCCGCGATCTACAACAAGGCCTTCAATCTGATGAAAAACTGGCATGTGACTGGCGTCCGCTGTGTCCCGTCGGAATACACGTCCGGGGCAAACGGTGTAAATCGGTGGCGCCNTCGACTCCATAACCCGCACCTGCACCGGTGAAGTGTGGGTGCGCAGCAATATGTTTGTCGCTTCTCCTCCTTCNCCGTCNCCTATTTCCGTTCGNTCACCTAAATCTAAGTACAGCGTGTCGAACATNGACCTAGCTGGATGCGCTGCTGGAAGATTNAAAGCTTCGAAGTTGTACCAGTCTGTTTCTGCTTGAGGTCCTTCGGAGACTGTGAAACCCATGCCAACAAANACATCTTCGAGACGTTCCATNGTTTGNGTCACCAAATGNAGGTGACCGCGATTTGNNACATGTAGCGACTCNGTGAGNTCCAGTCGTTCGGTTTCCAATTGTGCTNGGCGATCCGATAATTCGAACTNCTTTTTCGCTGCTTCGTGCGCCNCNCGNACAANTAGTTGTGCTTCGTTTAACGCTTGNCCGACATCTGCTCGTTCTTGTGCATCGACTTCACCCATNAGGCGCTTNAGGCCGCCAAGTGTNGACTTCTTTCCGAAAAGCATCGGTTCTATTGCTTTGAGGCNTTCAAGATCANCCGTCTTTTCGATTTCACCGACTGNNGCGGCCTGTGCTTCAGCGATTTGGTCGTAGACGCTCACACTGTGAAGGATACGGCCAGCAGGGCGNCTATCAGAAGTCAATAACGGAATGAGTTAATGATCATTTTCGATAGNTTGCATGCGATACATCACGAGNCCAGCNGCNACNGCAACATTTAGCGATTCGACATGNAGGCCCATCGGGATANTCACNAGNNCACTNGCACGCTCCAAAATAGNNTCNGANANTCCGTGAGCTTCGCTTCCGAGCACCAANGTCATCTGGTCCGTNACCTCAAGGGANCTGAAATCTTGTTCANCTNNTGAGTTGGTAGCTACCACGAAGTGNCCTTCCGCTANNANAGANTCGAGGNCCGAGCCGAGGTCNATATTTCTCGCGGANTGCAGTCCGAAGATNGTTCCNGCACTCGCTCTAATGGAACGAGGACTCAAAAGGTCAGCTGTCCCGGANGAGGTGATGACAGCTNCAAACCCNGCTGCTACTGCNGTNCGAACAATCGCGCCTNCGTTNCCTGGGTCCTGCACTGAGTCNACTACNACTATCCGTCGACATTTGGCTATTGATGNCAACNCAGAATCATGTGCCTTAGCAACAGCAAGNACACCTTGAGGTGAGCCNCTNTCTGNTATTTGNTCGAGGACATCNNTTTGTACTTCNTGGGCTAACACCCCGNTTTCGCGAAAGGTGTCAGCGATTCGACTNTGGTCAGAACGATAAAANATNTCCTCNAGTTCAGCTCCAATATCGAGAGCTGTCTCAATAGCACGCGGGCCTTCTACGACTGCCAAGCCTTCGATATCGCGATAACGACGGTCGCGTACTAGGCGCCTAAGCCGAGTCAGTCGTGGCGACTGGGAAGAAAGAGTCAGCTTGTTTGTCGAGCAGATTCAGCTTTTTCTACTAACTTGCTGAATGCCTCGGGATCGTTGACAGCCATATCCGACAGAATTTTTCGGTCGACTTGAACTCCGGCAGCGTTGAGTCCATTGACCAACTTGCTGTAACTGGTGCCATTCTGTCGAGCAGCGGCATTAATGCGCTGAATCCAAAGACGCCGAAACTCTCCTTTGCGTGCTCTGCGATCTCGAAACGCATAGTTTCCACTATGCATCACTTGTTCATTAGCTGCTCTGTAGGACCGGCTCTTATTGCCGTAATAGCCCTTAGCTTTCTCTAGGGTCGCTTTACGGCTCTTTCTACCTGCGACGGAACGTTTTACTCGTGCCACTTTGACGTCTCCTCTAACAGTTCTCTTTTACTTGCCCAGCATCTTGTTGATGCGGGGGAGGTCGGCTTTGCTTATTTCGCCTTCAAGGGCAAGTCGACGTTTTCTCTTGGCGGACTTCTTTTCCAGAATGTGGTTTCTGCCTTGTTTCCGTCGGACCAGTTTTCCTGATCCGCTGGTTTTGAACCTCTTCTTGGCTCCGCTGTGTGTCTTCATTTTGGGCATAACTTTTCCTTATCGAAGGATTCTTCGGGATTTCTTGAACTCCGAGACTTGTTTAGTCTCTACTCGTTTGTGCTTTCCTCAGCGTTTCTACGCCGTTGTTTGGCGGCCTTGTCAGGGCTCAAAACCATGGTCATATTTCGGCCATCTAGCTTGGGGAACTGGTCAACTTTTCCTACTGTTTCAACATTTTCTGCGACTCGTTCCAGAATTTCTCGGCCTAACTCGGGGTGGAAGACCTCTCGGCCTCGGAACATGATGGTGATCTTTACTTTGTGGCCATCGGAGAGAAATTTCTCGACTTTTGAAGTCTTAGTGTCGAAATCACCTTGTCCGATTTTCGGCCGATATTTCATCTCCTTTAAGGAAACGGCACTGGCCTTTTTCCTCGACTCTTTTGCCCTTTGTGATGACTCGTATTTGAACTTTCCGTAATCCATGATTCGACATACCGGAGGATTAGCGTCTGGGGCTACCTCCACTAGGTCAAGATCAAGTTCTTGCGCAATGTTCAATGCTTCTGGCAAGGGTTTGATTCCGATCTGTTCACCGTCAGGGGCAACCAGTCGAACCTCCCGTACCCGAATCTCTTCGTTGATCCGGGCATCGCCTTCATCTGGGCGTGCTATGGCCTTACTCGCTTAACCAAGGACATTCTCCAAGTCCGTTGATGGCACCTTCCATTTAAAAACAAAAGGCGGACACATTTGGTGCCCACCTCACATATCGGNGCTTTCGGTAACGTNCGTTACTTCAACCCGACAGGGACCGAATCGCACCTTTCAGTGGAACGGTGGGGGCGGAACCCCTCTTGTATCTATTGTCAACGGCGTAGGGTAACACGGTAAACAGCAATTCCGAACAAGTAGTGTCTGTCACAAATACACTGCGCGTTGTTGAAAGAGGGCATGTGAGTAGCTTTTGGACTCCTTCCGGAGAGCATGAAGTTCCCGGAGAAACTAGTAACGCCGAGCCAATGCCTGGTCTGGCGGGAGATCCTGATATTGATCCTGATACCGCTGCTGCGATGCAGCAACAACTAATTGAGGCTCAGGAGCAACTACTTTCGGTTCCTGCGGGTCAAATAGTTGCGAATCACGTCATCGGACTTTTCGAACTCGCTGCTCTTCATTTACGAGTTGATCCTCCCAACTTAGAAGAAGCGCGTTTACCTATTGACGCCATGGGCATTTTGGTCGAACAGCTCGGCGATCAGCTTCCTGAACACCAAACGCTGTCCGCTGCCCTGCATCAGATCAGGCTCGCGTTTGTGGAAGTTCAGAACCAACCAGAAGAAGATGAATAGTGAGCGTTGGCGTTAGGGAACAATCTTTGAGATAGGGAGTTCGATCACGTCGGTTGCCCCAAGNTCAAGNAGTTCGGGGATCAAAACATTTATGTCGCTCTTGTTGACGACCGTTTCNACAGCAAAACCNCCNCCGCCCCACAACTCNTTCACTGTTGGGGCCTTCATTGAGGGAAGCACACTTATGACTTGATCTAGGTCAGATGCAGATACGTTTAGTTTCATTAACACGCGTCCGCGAGCATCTAAGACACCGTCCAGAAGTGTTTTCAGTTGCTCCATGGCCTTACGTTTTTCAGGGTCTGCGTATGATTCGCGGTTGGCAAAAATCTCGGTATAGCTCGTCAAAATCTCATCGATGATTTTCAGTCCTGCCGCTCTGAGAGCACTGCCTGTCTCAGTTAAATCCACCACGGCGTCGACGATCTCTGGNGCCTTAGCCTCAGTAGCTCCGTAACTCAGCCTTACNTCTGCCTTAANGCCTGAAGCAGCAAAATGTCGGTTAGTTAGCTCNGGGTATTCGCTTGAAACTCTTACGCCTTGCGGTANGTCTGACAACACNTCGTAATCGCTGTCAGCAGGGACCGCGACAACAATTTTGACTGGTTTCGCAGTTACTTTCGAATACTTCAGTTCACCTAATGAAACTACATCGCTACTGGTTTCTTCGATCCAATCTCTGCCAGCAATGCCTATNTCAAATAGTCCGTCCTCTACATATGACGGAATTTCTTGCGGTCGGAGAATTCTTACATCAGCAATTCTCGGATCGTCAACGGAAGCCCTGTAATCGACGTCGCTGGTTCGACGAACAGCAAGATCAGCCTCCTCAAACAACTGGAGCGTTGCCTTTTCAAGAGAACCCTTAGGTAACACGAGTTTCAGCATGCTGTTGACGGTACCGGTCNAGTCAGCAGAATCACTAGTTAATTATCCGATTGAAACGTTCCATGAACTATCTCAGTTANAGGCGTGTAGCTAATCGTTCAGTCAACGACAAGGTCGTCAAGACCGTCGATGAGGTGACCTAAACGCATCTGTTTGGTCCTCAAGTACGCCAAATTCTCTGGGTTTGCNCCCGGCGCGGTGGAAACGCGTTCGACGATTTCNAGTCCATACCCAGCTAGGCCACCGATCTTGGCCGGGTTGTTGGTAATCAAACGCATTTTAGTTATGCCAAGTTCAACGAGAATTTGGGCCCCGATCCCATATTCACGGCTATCAACAGGTAAGCCAAGTTCGANNTTCGCATCAACAGTGTCGTGGCCNTCATCTTGGAGTGAGTACGCAGCAATTTTGTGTCCGATGCCNATTCCGCGNCCCTCATGGCCTCGGAGGTAGACAAGCACCCCAGCCCCCTCCTCAGCTATNGCCTCGAGGGCNGTGTGTAGNTGACCGCCACAGTCGCATCGCATTGAAGCAAGGATGTCACCGGTCAAGCATTCGCTGTGCACTCGCACCAAGACTGGTTCTGAGCCCATNATTTGACCATACACAAGAGCAAGATGTTCTGTTCCGTCAAAGTCTCGGAACACATGACCGGTGAAGTCACCATAAATGGTCGGAATTCGCGCTTGAGCGCCCGGGTCAACGAGTCGTTCGTTTGCCCGTCTGTACCGAATCAAATCAGCAATGGAGATCAAGAGAAGATCATGTTCATNGCAGAATTCGATCAGCTCTGGGAGNCGGGACATAGTCCCGTCTTCATTGACTACTTCAGCTAGAACTCCAGCTGGTTCACAACCAGCTAAACGTGCTAAGTCAACGGCGGCTTCTGTGTGGCCAGCACGTTTCAGAACCCCACCGGNTCTATACCGTAGAGGCAGCACATGACCGGGTCGAACGAAATCATGNGGCTCGCTACTCGGAGAAGCNAGAAGGTTGAGNGTTTTTGAACGGTCACTAGCCGAAATNCCAGTNGTCGTCCCTTCAGCAGCATCAACGGTAATGGTGTAGGCGGTTCTCATTGGTTCAGTGTTGATCGCCACCATGAGGGGCANGGCCAGATCATCAAGGCGCTCNCCGGTCATGGGGGCACACAAGACCCCTGACGTGTAACGAACGAAAAAAGCGATGCTCTCGGGTGTTGCATGTTCTGCAGCCATAATGAGGTCACCCTCATTTTCTCGGTCTTCGTCATCCACCACGACGACGATTTCCCCGCGCCCTATTGCAGCTATTGCGTCATCTACAGCAGCCAACGGAGAATCAGCATCTCCCGACATTTGGTTCCTAGTTTTTGATTTAGGCATNGCTGAGAACCTCTGTGCNGNTTATCACGAGTCATCTCCATTTTCGAAAACTAGGAGTCGCTCAACATATTTGGCAATTACATCAACTTCAATGTTTACGTTATCGCCCTCTTCGTAAGACCCGAGTGTTGTCACTTCGAGGGTATGGGGAATAAGCGCCACTGCAAACGCTCCGTCACGAACATCGAAGCAAGTCAAACTGACCCCATCGACAGTAATGGAGCCTTTTTCCACCAAGTATCGGGATAAATNTTCTGGAATACGAATTCGAAGATCTGGTCCAGGGGCGAGCACTGTTCCTATTCCATCCACATGGCCTTGCACCATGTGGCCGCCTAGACGGTCTGAATATCTGACAGCGCGTTCTAAGTTGACTGGATCGCCTGGTTGCAGATTACCGAGTGAGGTTCGTTCAATTGTTTCGGCTACCACGTCGGCTTCCCACCANCTATCTCCCAGTGCCACCNCGGTCAAGCAACACCCGTTAACCGATATCGAGTCATCTATCTCGGTGCCCTCGATGACCTCTCGCGCTGCGAACCTGTAGCGGTCACCTTCGTTAGCTACGAAAGAACCCAGTTCTTCAATTAGTCCCGTAAACATCAATCTCCTTTTGTGGGCCGAAATTCAACCCGAAGATCAGAACCAATTTTGCGAACATCGCGAAGCTCTCCACGCCATAGTTCTGCCATTGTCGCAGAACCTGGTCCTACAAACACGGGGCGACCTTCTTCACCACCCATCAAAGCTGGCGCCATATAGAAGACNTATTCATTTANGAGACCTTTTTCATGAAGGGTCGCTGCCACNTNAGCTCCTCCTTCGACTAACAAGTCAACTACTCCCCGACTACCCAGTTCGAGCATCAATTCGTCTAAGTCNCCTTCTAACTCCCAACACGGATGGACTCGAGCATCAGGTGGCGCCTTGCCTAGGACGATTCGCTGCGGGTCGCTTCCNGCAACNAAGCGTGTGGTCAAAGAGGGGTCGTCGGATCTTATGGTTCCAGCTCCAACTAATACCGCATCGCACCGCGCCCGTATGGCATGAACGTCGCTGCGCGCTTCTTGGCTAGTTATCCATTCAGATGAACCATCTGGAGCCGCTGTTCTCCCATCCATGGTCAACGCCATTTTGAGCACGACCCAAGGTTTACCAGTAGCTCGCTGATACAGATACGGTTCGAGTTGGTCTGCTATCTGTCTCTTTCTCACCCCTTCAACTACTTCGATCCCAGCATCTCGCAGCGCGCTGATTCCTCTACCTGAAACGTGGGGATCGGGATCGGTTATGCCAATAACGACGCGACTCACTCCCGATTCGATGATCTGAGAGACACAAGGAGGAGTTCTTCCCTCGTGGCAACATGGCTCAAGTGTCGTAAATAGTGTTGCTCCCCGAGCTTTCGGCCCAGCTAGATCAATAGCAACTCGCTCCGCGTGGGGCCCTCCGGGGGGTGAGGTAGCACCGTCAAATGTTTCGCCATCTGAATTCAATATGACCGCTCCCACCCATGGGTTCGGGGCAGTCGTTCCTCGAACCCCGTGCGCGTTATTTATGGCTCTATCCATTAACGAAACGTCTGTGGGTGCAGGAGTATTCACAATCAATGGAGCCGTTCGCCGTGAAGGAGCCGTAANGCGTGGGGTACCACATCAGCCACAGCTTCAAAGCACTCAACACAACCAGCCGTGGAACCGGGGGTGTTGAGAATAATGGACTTTCCCACGATGCCTGCAACCCCACGAGATAGTCGACCTAAGGGATTGGTAAGACGCATGGCCTCTGCGATTCCAGGCGCGCTTCGTTCTAACACCTGACGCGTCCCTTCAGGGGTCAAATCTCTTTCAGTAAACCCTGTGCCACCAGTTGTAATGATCAAGCCGGCAAAACCGTTACTCATCTCGCTCAAGCTGTCGGCCACGCTGTCTACACCGTCAGCAACCACCCTGTGTTCCACCACGTCGTAGTCGTAAGAGGCAAGAGTCGCTACTAGCGCTTCGCCGCTTCGATCCTCTCGAACTCCTTCAACCACCCCATCAGATACGGTTAAAACTTTGGCCAGCAAAGATTCATCCTGCACACGAGAGGTATGTGCATCGTGACCAGATTCACCGCTTTTTTCAACTGATGCCATATCGGGAGGCTACCGCCCACACTTATGAAGCATTGGTCCGGATCGGCGAACTAACTTCTTGGTATGAGCTANGCCAAAGATAGAACCTATTTAGATGCTGATAGTCATCTGATGGAACTGCCGGACTTTCTGACCTCCCATGCGGATTCAGCGATTCGCGATCGTCTCCCGCAGATCGATCTCGATTCAGGAGCGCGTAGCAGCGAATCGTGGCGAGAAGCAGCCAAGACCGGAGCTCACTCGCCTGAAACGGTGGCCGAGTTAGTTGCTCTCGGCGACGGGCTTATCGCTGGACCAAAAGGGTATTACGCGCTTGGTGCCTTCAATAAAGACGAACGTCGAATGGCCTTAGATCTACTTGGCTTCGACCAGCAATTTGTTTTTTCAACCTTTAGTGCGCCCATTGCCTTTGATCCCACTGCCGATCTTGATATCCGCTATGGGGCGACTCGAGCCCATAACCGCGCAATGGCCGAATTCTGTTCGGATGATCCGCGCCTTATTGGAGTCGCGTTACTTCCTCTCGACGATCCTGACGCCACAATTGAAGAGCTTGAGTTTGCGATGAATACCGGACTTGGAGCTGTTTGGGTCCCCCATCGACCAGCAGGCGGTGGTTCGCCCGGACATAATGATCTTGATCCCGTTTGGGCGCGTTTGGCNGAGGCAGGAATTCCGTTTCTTCTTCANGTCGGTGGTACTCCACTCCAAATCAAACCNGACTGGATGAACACNGGTCGACCGATTCCAACAGATTGGATCGGTGGTGGAGAAAATGTTCGAGGTAAAGACATGATCGCCCTTCATCACGCAGCAGAGACCTTTGTTGGTGCTTTGGTGTTGGATGGCGTCTTGCAGCGACACCCGAAGCTGAGCGGAGGCGTGATCGAATTGGGTGCGGGTTGGGTGCCTGCGCTCCTTCGCCGTTTAGATCTAATTGCTCAGATCTGGAAACGTTCCGAACCTGACTTAGAGGCGCTGAAGACTCCGCCTTCAGAGTTAATCTCCCAACAGATGGCCTTCACCCCATACCCGTTTGAGGATGTTGGAGCGATGATCCGGGAGTCAAACGCCGATTTGTATTTGTTTTCGTCTGACTATCCACACATAGAGGGCGGTCGAAATCCGTTGGGGCGTTTCGAAGCTTCGCTCGAAGGCATGAACGATGAAGTTCAAAACAAGTTTTATTCAGAAAATATGGCGACACTTTTAGGTTCTTGAATGCTGCCATCTAACCCAATCGAAACACCTGATCATCGTGCTTCAAAAGGAAGGTGCGATGAAAGACGTTGGATTTGACGCTGAAACCTTCCGAGTCGTCCTTCATATTCTGGGAGTCTGCGTTTGGGTCGGTGGTCAAATCGTCGTCGGAGCAATCGTTCCTGTGCTGAAAAGAACAAATCCTGAGGCTGTCACAAACGTCGCCAGGGCTTTCGGGCGAATTGGCTGGCCTTTTTTTGGCCTGGCAGTATTTACCGGAATATGGAACATGGTGTCTTTGCCGGGAACCACTGCCAGCTGGAACGCGTTGTTAGGCATGAAAATGCTTCTAGTGGTTATCTCAGGGGCCAGCGCTTGGCTACATCAATCCACCGACAGGGCTTCCATCCGCGGGCCCAGCGCCGCAACAGCTCTCCTTGCTTCCCTCGCCGCGCTCGTGATGGGCGTCATGCTGTCGGGTTAGTCAATTTTGGGATGACTCGAAGTCGCATCGCCCCTAACTGCGATCTAGTCTCAACTTGTGACTTATACCTGCTTTAACGTTGAGACAAAAGACCACGTCGCTCATATCCGCATGATTCGGCCAGAGCGCGCCAACTCTATGATCCCAGAATTTTGGGACGAATTACCAAAGATCGTTGGACACCTGTCAGAAGGAAATGAAGCTCGAGCGATTGTTCTTTCCGCTGAGGGGCGACACTTTTGTTCAGGTATGGATCTAAGTGTGTTCGCAGGTAACAACGATGTGAGCGTTCAAGACAACGCCGCGCATATCAGCCGTCAGCGGGCAAATTTTCGCACCACGGCGTTACACCTGCAACGCACATTCAGCTGTCTTGAAGAAAGTAGACTGCCGGTCCTTTCTGCCATACAGGGAGCCTGCATAGGAGGCGGCATCGATATGGTGTCTGCCACCGATCTTCGCTACGCGACCGAAGATGCATTCTTCTGTATCCAGGAGATCAACATAGGTATGACCGCCGATGTCGGAACATTGCAGCGGATGCCAAAACTGGTGCCCGAAGGAGTGGTCCGAGAGCTGGCTTACACCGGTCGCAACATGTCCGCTTCGGAAGCAAAAGAGCGTGGTTTCGTTAACGACATCTATGAAGACCAGGATGCAATGGACGACGCCGTTCTCGAAATCGCACAAGAGATAGCGTCGAAAAGTCCGATGGCTATTTGGGGAACGAAACAAACACTCAATTATGGACGGGACCACTCCGTAGCTGACGGGTTGGAGTACATAGCGACTTGGAATGCAGCGATGTTTGATCCCGACGACATGGCAGAGGCCTTTATGGCTCAAACAGAAAACCGTGATGCCCAATTCCCTGACCATCGACCTACAACANGAGGGATTTGAGGAGGTCACCATGGAAGAACTGTGGCAGCTAAGCGCTACNGAATTGGCGCAAGGCATAANGGANAAGANTTTNTCNGTTAGCGAGGTNGTTGGTTCAGTTCTCGATCGAGTGGCCGCTAAGAANTCTGATCTCAATGCCATCACCGTCGAGTTTCCCGATGAGGCGCTCGCCGCTGCCGCAGCGGCNGATGAATCCATCGCTGCTGGAGAAGCTGTAGGGCCTCTGCATGGCGTACCGGTCACGATTAAAGAAAATATTGATGTAGCTGGTCAGGCGACCCCGAATGGGGTACCCGCTTTCGAAGGTCTAATTGCGTCTGAGGATGCCCCCTTGGTAAAAAACCTGCGAGACGCTGGGGCAATTGTGATTGGTCGAACCAACGTCCCTGAGTTTTCGATGCGGGGAACCACAGTCAACCCGTTGCGAGGCCGGACGTTTAACCCATGGGATGAAAACGCCAGCCCTGGCGGCTCCTCGGGAGGCGGGGGCGCGGCTGCGGCTGCAGGTTTTGGTCCGCTACATCACGGAAATGACATTGGTGGTTCACTGCGGTTCCCGGCACTGGCGAATGGGATCACGACTGTTAAGCCGACCAATAATCGAATTCCTGTATACAACTCCAGCGCTCCAGCGGAGCGCGGCCCGTTATCCCAAGTGACCTCGGTTCA
Source organism: Acidimicrobiaceae bacterium (assembly GCA_002713975.1). GTDB lineage: Bacteria > Actinomycetota > Acidimicrobiia > Acidimicrobiales > Poriferisodalaceae > MedAcidi-G3. The sequence goes on from PAVP01000028.1 coordinate 28,075, forward strand.
GGGGATCATGACTAGAGACGCCCAGGATCTTGCCTTGGCTACAGAAGTCATGATTAGACCGGACCCGAGAGACCCATTGTGTCCGCCAATTCCTTGGCGTGGATCTCCTCTAGATGACCCAATAACTGTCGCCGTAACTAAAGACCCATGCGGTTACTCCATGCATGAAGGCATCGCTGATCTGATTGACCAGGCTGCCGACGCGTTGAGGGATGCTGGCTACCACGTTGTGGAAGTCGCCACTCCGTCAGTTGAAGAGCCATTCAGAGATTGGTTCCGAACCCTGATAACTGAAATGGACGTCGCTCTTTGGCCCCTGGTCCTTGAATACGGCAGCGACGAAATTAAAACGACTTTTGATTACTTTTTTCGGATGGGCGAAGTACTTGAGCTCGACCGCTTCATTCACGATTTCGGTGATCGGACGAGAATGATGCGGGACTGGAATCTGTTCTTAGAGGACTACCCCCTCGTACTGACCCCGATTTATATGAATCGGCTTTACGACTGGGATTATGACCTCCAAAGTTTCGAAGCATGCAAAGATTTCATNGAAGCCTCGACTTACTCCATGGCCATCAACTACCTAGGTTTACCAGCAGGTGTGATCGGTACCGGAATGGTCGAAGAACGGCCCGCCGCAGTTCAAATCGTCGGCCAACGCTACAGAGAAGATTTGATCTGTGATGCACTTGAGGCTTTGCAGCAGCGCTCTGGGCGACTGACCGATATTCTCTGGGCGAGAGAAGACCGCTAAGGCAGTCGCCCTGCATTCGACGACGTCGGCAAGCTAACGTTTTCCNATGACATCACTACGACTGGTTCCTCTCGAGTGTGGCTGGCTATCCACTTCAGCTTCTTCTGTGGTGGCGGGTTTAGATGGAGANGTTGANCTACCAATACCAAGCTGGCTAATCATTCATCCCAGTGGCCAAACTGCTGTTTTTGACACTGGTCTACATCACGAATTGATAGACGGAGTTGGAGCTAGATATCCCCTCATGGCCCGCCAGTTCGAGTCTCGNTTTATTTCCGAAGACAAGGTTTCCGAACGNCTCGAAAANGTCGAAATAGACCCGTCNGGTGTAAANAACATCATCTTCAGCCACCTTCATTTCGACCATTGTGGTGGTACTTCGTTGATACCTAACGCTCGGATCATTGTTCAGAACGCAGAGTGGGACTCGGCTCATCATCCCAAACTGATCGAGCATGAGGTCTACAACCCCGCTGATTTCGATTTAGGTCATGACGTGCTGAAAATTGATGGTACTCACGACGTTTTCGGAGATGGCTCGGTCATGTGTATTCCCACACCTGGCCACACAGCAGGGCATCAATCCCTTCGAGTCAATCTAGAGAGCGGACCGGTCGTGTTAACGGGAGATTGCGTTTATTGGGAAGCAGTCCTTGAAGGAATGTTGTTACCGCCATTTGGTTTCGATCACGATATGCAATTGGCTTCAATGAGAAAGCTGAGAGACTTGAGAGATGAGGATGGGTGCAGGCTGTTATACGGCCATGATGCAACCCAATGGGCAGGCCTTCAAGAGTCTCCTGCAGGAATCATCTAGCTTCGAACTTCCTTTTTTCANTTNCCCAAAGTTGATCTGACATACGAAACAACGCATGGCGACACAAACTGTCGTTCGAATCAAGATTCGGATGGTTGAAATCTTCGTTTTCATTGCGCGTCATCCCTAAACGTTGCATCACTGCCATAGACCGCGAGTTAGACAACGAAGNAAACGAAAGGACCTCATCAACTCGNAAAACGTTGAAGGCATATTCAAGAATCTGTGTTGCTGCCTCTTTCGCATATCCGAAGCCCCAATATGGTCGAGAAAGACGCCACCCGATCTCCATACACGGGGTGAACGGTGCCTCCCATATTGGGACAGAAAGACCAACGAAACCTATGAAAGAAGCTTTGTCGCATCGGGCATCGTCGCGTATCTGGACCGCCCAAAACCCATAATCCCTCTCCTCTAAACCGAGCTGAAACGCCTCCGCCAACAAGTCACTTTGGTCAGCGCTCAAAGTCGGCGGTTCGTACTCCATAACCTGAGAGTCCGCGTTCATAGAGGCGAAAGGTTCTCTATCGTCAGCATGCCAATGTCTCAGTAGTAGCCGTGATGACCGAAGTTGCGGTGCTGCCACTAAGGAGTGTTCAGACGATAAAAGCGGCGGGCAGACCCAGAGAACAGATCATCACGCTCGGAGATACTCCACCCCGCTTCGTCAGCGATACGTTGAAAAGCATTAAACAAGACGGTGTAAGAACAACCTTGCTTGTCGACAGGGAAGTTGCTCTCAAACATGCACCTTTCGGGTCCGAANGTNTCTACGCAATGCCGTATNTCCTCGCTCCACAAATTAGCTACATGTTCTGATGTCGGAGCTNCNGGTANGCGNTTCAATCCGACGCCGTAGATACTCATACCAATNCCNCCTACCTTGACCATGACCTGNTCGTGNTCAGCTAATGACTCAAGTGCTGGNCGCAAAGTNGCGCGGACCTGGTCTCGCNCNNCTGNATATGGACCAATACCCAGAGGGCCTCCNAGGTGGTCCAACACAACNGGAGTTTCTGGCACCGCTGCTACCAGGTCAACNAATTCTTCAACCTGNGGGTGAAACATCCACGCGTCAAAACTAAACCCCATCTCACCTAGTTTGGCGAAACCTTCGCGGAAGTCGTCGTGGCTTAGTAATCCCGGTGGAGGTTTAGTGTGTGATTCCCGAATTTGGTCGCTGCTATCCCACGCACTGGCGTGACGGATACCCNTNAATTTCCCNCCTCCTTCTGCNTCTTGGGCAGCTAGGACTTCTTCTACAGNGNTTCCTCTCGTCANGTCAGCAAATCCTACGATTCCTGCTATTTCNGCNCCATCAGCGTCCTCTGAAAGTTCNGCTTGTTGCCGAACGAANTCAATTTCGCCTACGGGCTGCAGATNCTCCGGCCCGTCGTTTCGGTATTCGGCGCCACACTCNACNAAAACCGTCTGCACGACATTGTGGCCGGAACCAGTGTCGATGTGTAGCTCGGGNAGTAGATAGGTGCCNGTGGGNAAGTCCCANAAATGNTGGTGGGGATCAACNATCTCTTCTAGGGGATCAATTGCTTCCTCAACNGTGCTCAANAACCAGTCNCTTTTATCCATTGCCATGTCTTTCTTGTAGCGCAATGTGAACAACTAAGAAGCTAGTCAACCTTTACCAAGGCCGCCCCCACGTNTCCCAGTCGAAGGGTTCAATACCGTCTTCAGTNAGTCTCCAAATCGATGCTTCTACGGTCCCATTTCGGATGTCAAGAAAGCCGATGGTTCCCATCTGNACNGACAGATTGTGCGGAAANGTCGGTGATCCAGGGTTGACACATANAACGTCATGGANCGTAGTTANGTGTTCTACATGGGTNTCCCCGTANACGACGACATCGAGTTTGGATCCNTCAAAGTGTCTGTCGATAGCNTCAAGAANNCCATAGGACGGTAACTCNGGNATNGGCATGTGGTGAGTNAAACCAATCCTGAGACCTTCAAAATCATGGATCCAAGANGCCGCTAGTTGNGNGTGTNCCGGCTGNNNTTNGCGTCCTGAAGAACCATCATCGCCGTTACCTCGGGCGGCCCATGTCGGCGCTATCNGGCTGAGCTTNTCAATCACCGAAATTTCATATATGTCTCCAGCGTGGAGAATGGCNTCGCAGCCTTCAAANGCTTCATACGTCTGTGGCCANAGCTCTGGGCCNGCTTCTGGNATGTGAGTATCTGAGATTAAGCCAATTCGCATCGACTCGTCCTTATCCTTCGCGCTGCCATTGGAATATAGCCATCCCGTCTGTTNNGTAATCATGGGGCAANACGAGGCCTCCGTCGCAATATTGTCGCCAATGTCTTCCTNGTATNTCNAGGCTTCTTAATTCTTGGTGCCGTTCATGGAAGGNTTGGGCTACATCGCAGGTTTCTTCTTGAGTNATGGTGCACACGCTGTAGGTGAGNACACCGTGCGGTTGCAATANTCGTAANGCTTCTTCTANTAATGCGTTTTGGGTGCNCGNAAGTCGANTNATCGCNTCTTTAGAGATATGCCAACGCGCNTCACTTCGTCGTCCAAGGGCTCCCANTCCACTACAGGGCGCATCAACTAGGACCGCATCGGCAAAGCGGTNATCGAAGTGGGTGTTCGTGCCATCACTAACCACAACCTGTATNTCTGGGCGANAGTCCTCAGCGACTTCTCGAAGTACGCGAGCCCTAGCGGGATCAATTTCATTTGCCCAAATCTCGGACCACGCTGTTCCGCAGGCCGTCGCCTTTCCTCCGGGGGCAGCGCAGAGATCCACGATCGTTCCTCCGTTGGGTGATGCATCGTCAACGGCTTCACTNACCCAACGAGATGCTTGNCCTTGAATNTACCCATCAGACCTCGGTTGTGGCCGNTCCGGNGTATTCATTGNGATCAGNGCTGCNCGTCCTTCCGGACCCCACGTCTCTAAGAACAGGNTCCAAATCCAGTCTGGGTAGCTAAATTGCGTAGCCTCGTTGGGCCATTCAGGATCAACATCCGCTACTTTGCGCAAAACAGCGTTCACCAAACCGCTAGCTCTTCGAGGTGCTACTGCGACGGTGTCATTCACCGCTGCGTGCGCTGGAGTCCGGAGATAGTGAAGTTGATACGCGCCCATGCGAAGTGCCGCTAAGACATCAGGGTCTAATTTTCTACTTATAAACGGTTGGAGAAGGTGATCCACAGCGCGGCGCATACGGGTAGTTCCCTGCACCAATTCGGTGACGAAAGCCCTGTCTCTTTCACTTAACCCTCTTCCTTGGTCACCCAGAAAAGCTGCAAGAACGACGTTGGCTCTCGATCCGGCATGTATTTCCGTCAAAGCCTGAAGAGCTACCTGACGACTGGTCGGACTTCTCACGTCCCTAATCGCGCTTTTGTGCCTAGGTGGGCGCCATTAATCCATGCGTCAGCATTCATACGTGATTTGCCCTCTGGCTGCACGGTTAACAGTTGTAATAAGTCTTTGCTGGTTCCAACTAAATCGTGATCCAAGACTCCTGGGTCACCTTCACCGATGACGACGCGCGTTTGGTGAATTTTTAGAAGCGAGGACTCATTGGTCGTCCAGGCTCCTCCTACCCGTACTACTCGATCGAGCTCGACAGCAGAAAGAGCCCAATCAAGTCTTAGGTCAGATCTGTTGATTTTGTTGGCTGTTGTTGGCGTTCCTACTTGAGGCACAGGATCCTTCAGCCCTTCGTGAATCGACGCTACAAGCTCCTCGGCTCCCAGTTTCGCTAACTGTTCGCTTAACTCTTGCGCTGTTGTGTGTCTACTGATTTCTGTTTCGCGCCGTCGATAAACAGGGCCTGTATCTAACTCTGGTTCGAGGCCCATAACACAAACACCTGTTGTCGTATCACCAGCCAAAATGGCTCGCTCGACTGGTGCAGCTCCGCGCCAACGCGGAAGTAAAGAGAAATGAAGATTGATCATCGGTAACTGGGCAAGAACTGTTCGGTTAATGAGCCGTCCATAGGCGACGACTACGCCGCAGTCCGCGTCAACGGATAATGCGTCTGCCACCTCTTCTGATACTGGTATTCCCAGGTTTTTGGCTGCTGCCTTGACTGGCGTAGCAGTAGGCGCTGCCCTCCTGCTTCGCCGACGATCGGGCATCGAGATCACTAAGGGGATTTCAAACCCGGCGTCTAGTAATGCCAGCAATGCTGGTACTGCCGTTTCAGGGCTGCCGAAATACACCAAAGAACGCGGGTGTTCAGGCGGCCGGGGCAGGCTATTGGTCACGGCAGCGCTAGGTCATCCGAGGACGCTTGACGAACACCAGATGAACTTTGGATTTCACGCCACCGGCGAAGGGCGGCTTTTCGTTCATCACGTTCAAGGTGGTCAAGAAGAAGCACTCCGTCAAGGTGATCGAGTTCATGCTGGAACAATCGTGCCAACAACTCATCAGCCTCAATTGAAACCTCGTTCCCATTNAGGTCTCGCCCCACTAGGTGAACTTCCTTNGGCCGAATAATCTCAAACGANAATCCTGGAACGGAGAGGCACCCTTCCTCAAACGTCCACTCGCCATCGCTATCNACTATTTCGGGATTTACAAGAGTCTGCGGGCCTTCNCCGATGTCGTAGACGAAGAGCCGCTTTTGAATTCCNACTTGNGGGGCTGCTAATCCGATCCCTTCTGCCTGATACATCGCTGGAACCATGTCATCAACCATCTGAACAATTCGCCCATCGATATTGTCGATTGATTTTGCTTCTTGTCGGAGGACGGGGTCGCCCATCACACGTATCTGATAGCTCATGGTGTTTCCTAGGCTACCGGTGTCAANCAATCAGGCTCTAAGAGGGTTGATTTCGATCCTCAATCTTCCTGTTGGTCGTTCGATATCGCCCAGTAGATCAACCATGCGTTGACGGTCATTGCTCCGGATTCGCCATCGTTCATTATTNGAATTCATTATTTCTATCCCGTCGGGCTTCCCGACGCGTTCAATAAATTCCTTGGCCGCAGAACCGGACACGATAGCCCAGTGAGCTTCGGGTGGCTGCTGTAGTTGCCTGCGCATCTCTAGTTCCGATCGGGCTAAGGAACCAGGGTCAGCGTTGANNGCCGCTTGAAGNACCGGATGTTGAGGCATNCTGGTTTGAATCAGAATGCGACCGCCATTTTCTCTTCTGCCTACTAAACGAGCAGCCTGCGCAATCAGCGACATCGCTTCTTCTGCGGCTCGGTATCGGGGAGCAAGGATCTCTTGATCAAAATCCAAAAACGCTACGAGATCAGCCGCGTCAATTCGATGAAAGACCGCTTCGGTACCAACGTAGAGATCTGCGTCCGCCGGCAGACTTTCGGTTGACGAGTCGACTTCTGCCACAGGTCGACGGGCGATATGCGTCAATTCTTCGGTAACTCCTGTAACTCCGAGTTTCACTCGGCGAAATTTCCTAGACGAACAAGATGCGCAGACCGCTGGTCTGTCGTCGCCGTCGAGAGGATGAACGAGACGGTCCCCGTCAAGACCTAAAGCCTTTCCCGATTCTTCGGATCTGGCGAGCTCACCGCATTGGTCGCAATAGGCGAATCTGGCCCGGCCCTTACGGTTCAGGACACAAACAACTCTGCGATGNTTTTGAATGGAACGCGAGAGCTGGTCGGAGCACCATGACCCAGCCTTCGGGGTTTCATTTCGTAGATCAACTAGCTCAATGATCGGCCACCCAGCTCGTTCTGTAGCACGATCTGTAGTCAATAAAGGAGCGCCACATGTAAGTGCTTCAAGCGACGGCGTAGGTGANGTTATTACCCACCTAGCCCCATCACGTCTAGCTCGTTCNAGGGCGATATCGCGAGCATGCCATGTCGGAGCAGATTCTTGCTGGTAGGCCTCATCATGTTCATCTAGAACCAGCACTGCTTCTATCGGGCTAATAGGTGCCCACGCTGCAGATCGGGTGCCAATTGTTACTGTCCCGCCTGCGGAGGCTCGCCAGTCTCGCGGAAAAAGGGCTACCTCTATNCCAGCTCTCTTCACGGCTACCGCAAGCCGTTGTGCCCGAGCAAGCGTCGGAACCAGAATCAACGCTCGACCCTGTGATGCTGCTGCTACGGCTATTGAAACATCATCGCTCGTCGGTGAGGTTCGTACGACGGCCCCACCTCGCCTGAAGGCTTCTTCGGCCAAATTATTCGTCGCATATTTTGTGTACTGGTGTTTCTTTTTTTCAGGGACAGAAGACACATTGCGGTCGTGTGTCGCTGTGCGTAGAAAATGAACCCGACTGCCCAACCAATGTCCACTGGCCCAATTGGCCAAATCCACTAAGGACGAAGGGGGACCATAACTGCTGACTTTCTTTACTTCGCTCAACGTGAGACCTTCTTGCGGCTTCACATCTAAAGCAGTTATCCAACCTCGCACTCGTCGGCCTCGTAAATCAACTCGCACCACCGTGCCCACCCTGACCTCAGAGCACTCCGACGACTCGACGACGCTGTCACTAAGCAGATAGTCGAATTCTCGATCTACGGCGGGCTCATCTGGGAGAACTCGAACTACTCGTGACACGAGGTTATTTTGCTTGACGGGTGGGACTTCGACGAGTCACGTAAAGAATTTATAGACCAAGAGCTGAGCGTAACTCGTCCACTCGATCGGTTCGTTCCCAGGTGAACAGATCACCGGAGGACTCGCGACCGAAGTGACCGTATGATGCGGTCGGCCGAAAAATTGGTCTACGAAGATCTAGGTCTCTAAGAATAGCGGCCGGTCGGAGGTCGAAAATCTCGTTGATCGATGCGGTAATCCGATCAGGGTCAACGTTTTCCGTACCAAAGGTCTCAACTAAGACCGATACTGGGCGAGCTACACCTATCGCGTAAGCGACCTGAACCTCGCAACGATCAGCCACTCCCGCTGCAACGAGATTTTTTGCTACCCAACGTGTTGCGTACGCTGCCGATCGATCGACCTTAGAAGGGTCTTTCCCCGAGAATGCGCCGCCGCCATGTCGGGCATACCCTCCGTAAGTATCGACGATAATTTTCCTACCCGTGAGACCGCAGTCCCCAACTGGCCCACCGACGACGAAATTACCGGTCGGATTTACAAAGACTTCGAAATCGTCATCTGCAAACTCTGCTGGCACCGAGGGTCTGATGACATGTTCGATTAAATCTGGGCGGATCATCCCGTCTCTATCGATACCTGGGTTGTGTTGAGTAGAAACAAGAACGGTCTTCAACCTGACGGGGCGGCCATCCTCGTACTCAAACGAAACNTGNGTCTTCCCATCTGGCCTTAAATACGGAACCTGNCCAGANTTNCGCGCCTCAGTNAGTTGTTCGGCCATCCNNTGGGCCACATGGATGGGCAGTGGCATNAGCACCTCTGTCTCGCGNCAGGCGTACCCAAACATCATNCCCTGGTCGCCNGCACCCTGACGATCAAGCGCATCATCCTCGCCTGCTTGGCCACTCCTAACTTCTTCGGAATCATTCACGCCTTGNGCTATGTCNGGNGATTGTTCATCNAGGGAAACCATTACNCCGCANGTGCTGCCATTGAAATCGAGGGAGTCNCGGTCGTATCCAATTTCATTGATTGTTTCTCTCACCACAGCCGGTATATCCACGAACCCGCTNGTAGTGATCTCCCCTGCNACGACGACAAGTCCAGTNGTCACCATTGTCTCGCAGGCGACTCTGCTAGCTGGATCTTGNTCCAACATCGCGTCCAGAATGGCGTCAGAAATCTGATCTGCCATTTTGTCGGGATGACCTTCAGTCACCGACTCCGAGGTGAAAGTCCATNGACTCACGCCATCTCTCCTGATTATTNGACCGGCANAGCTAAGGCTAGGCCAAAGAGCACCTNANNGGGCACCTCAAGTTACCTAGCAAGTATCTCAGCAACTGTATCCAACACTTCATCCGCTATTTGTCGTTTGGACCGAAGCGANACATGTCTTTGNCTACCGTTAGCTTCGAGGATNGTTACTTCGTTNGTTTCGTANGCAAAGCCGACCTTTGGCGCTGAGACATCGTTAGCAACAATGACGTCGACNTTCTTTCGCTCNAGCTTNTTTTGTGCGTGGGCGATCAAATCGTCGGTCTCCGCAGCGAATCCCACAATNACCTGTCCCGNNCGNTTTGCNGCACCGAGGTCGAACAAGATGTCTGCGGTNGCTTCCAGATGTAANTCAGGTGGTCCTCCGTCNTTTTTGATCTTGGAGTCTGAGGTCTCAACTGGACGAAAATCAGCGACAGCTGCCGCCATGACAATCACATCCGCGTCGGCCTGTTCTAGAACGGCTTCATGCATCTGTGCAGCTGACTCAACTGAAATTAGCTGGACTCCCGGTGGGGCTTCGACAGCAACCGTCGAAATTAACGTCACCTCNGCTCCGCGAGCAACAGCTGCCTCAGCGATGGCATACCCCTGTTTGCCGGTAGANCGGTTCCCCACATAACGAACTGGGTCAATNGCTTCTCNGGTACCGCCGGCTGTGATCACAACCTTTCGNCCATTGAGATCNCCGGTCGTAAGTATCTCTTTGATGACNTCNAATACTTTTTCTGGATCCGCTAANCGTCCCGATCCCAAGTCNCCNCCNGCAAGTCGACCCTCCTCTGGCGCAACAACGGTCACTCCCCGACTCTTAAGAGTCTCAAGGTTNTTTTGCACNGCTGCGTGTTCCCACATTTCNGTGTGCATGGCAGGACATACGACAACNGGTGCTCGNGTCGCNACCAGGGTTGCAGTTAAAAGATCATTCGAAATACCACTCGCGTAGCTCCCGATACTNCGGGCGGTAGCAGGNGCTACGACGATNAGGTCTGCTGTCTGACCTAGCGTCGTGTGGGGAATCGGGTCTGGGTCATCNAAAATAGACGTTCTGACGGGTTCCGAGGCCAAGGCATCGAANGTNGCCCGNCCAACAAATTTCTGNGCACTTTCNGTCATTACCGGGATCACATGAGCACCGGCNTCGACCAGNAGTCTGCATAACAGAACTGCCTTGTAAGCAGCTATCCCCCCGGTGACGCCCAGGATGATGCGGCGGCCGGCCAGCATCGGCGGTTTCTACCTACTCTTCGTCAGGCACGGCCTCGAGAGCGGCTGCATCAGCCTCCGCTTGCGCCAGCGCCTCAGCCTCTAAGCGAGCACGTTCCTCCGGGTCGAACCGTTCGTAGCCGATTTTGTCAGCCTGAATTTCTTCAAACGCCATCGATAACGACTTTCGCGCCGTGCTTGTGACCTGTGGGGGGACTTCACTGCCCCCTCCTTCTCCAAGGCCAAGGTCATAGGCGATGAGTTGACGTGATCTTTTCGCGGCCAAACTCACCAGTGTGAACTTGGAATCGACCTTTTCGAGTAATGCCTCAAGGCCCGGACTGATCATCGTGTCTTGTTCATCAGACATCTGCTCTACCTCGATAAGGGTTCAACGGTTTAGACCGACCCTCAATACTATCAGCGGCCTGCTTAACTCGAACGAGCTGACCTCAGCATAAGGTCCTTATAGTTCCGATTTTTGTTCACGAAAATCAGCGATAAGTGACATAACTTCAGCTACTGCGAGGTCTAGATCAGCGTTGACTATTACCGAATCTGCGAGCTCACGTCCGATTTGTTCTTCGGCATCAGCTGCTTCGATTCGTTGCGCTATATGTTCCTCGCTGTCACCTCTGGCCCTCATACGTCGTTCTTGTTCAGGTCGGTTGGGTGGCACGATCAAGACGACAACTGCGTCCTCTTGACGTTCTCTCACCGCAACTGCTCCTTGCACATCAATCTCTAATAGCAAGTCTTTTCCAGATGGAACCGTTGGTGTTGGTGTTCCGTATCGATGTCCAAAAAATTCAGCCCATTCATAAAATCCGTCCTCGGCAACGCGAATACTGAACTCTTCATCTGTCACGTAGACGTAGGCGTCCGGCGCTTCGCTAGGCCTCCGTGACCGTGTAGTCCAAGATCGGCTGAGGTGCATTGTCGAATCGCGTCGCATCAGCTCTGCAACTATGGTTCCCTTGCCAGCGCCACCTGCGCCGCAGATGACAAAGATGATCGGATTGCTGTTGTTGGTCACAGCGTTCGACTCCATGCCATTCAGCAAGCCAATTTTATGCAGCGAAAAAGGCTACTAATTGGCTACGTTGATTTTCTCCGAGACCCTGCAATCTTCGACTTTCCGCTATTCCGACATCCCGCATCAATCTTCGGGCTTTAACTTTGCCAATCTTTGGCATCGACTCAAGGGCAGCGAGCGCCTTCATTTTCCCGACCAATTCATCTGTGTCGGCGAGTTCAAGCAGTTCGTCGAACGAAACCAGTCCCATCTTTAAACGGTCTTTGGTTTCTGCTCTCACCCGGCGTGCCGCAGCAGCCTTTTCGAGAGCTGCTTCGCGTTGTTCAGGTGAAAGATTTGGGGGTGTAGGCATCGTCGACGAGTCTAACTGCGTTGTGGCGAGCGTGGCCCCTCTAGCTAAATAGCCTCCGCTACTTCAGTAGCGATACTTGCAGCAGCCTCTTCAGGTTCGCTGGAAGCAGTCACAGCGCGTCCGATAACGAGGACGCCGGCCCCTTGTTTGATTGCTTCTCGAGGAGTGGCTATTCGTCCTTGGTCATCCGCCGCAACTCCTTGAGGTCTGATACCGGGCACAACGGTAAGCAACTCAGGGGCCATCAGGGACACCTCCGCGAGGTCGCTACCTGCGCAAACGACACCTCCGCAGTCTGCGCCGACCGCATATCCAAGCCTTTCTTGCAATAAAGACCCAGGAGCTTCTAAATCCGAGGTCAAAACGGTCACCGCAAGCACCATAGGCGGTGTCAATCCAGCAGCTGATGCACCTTCATTCAATCCGTCAACTGCAGCCGCCAACATGTCTACCCCTCCCGAAGAATGGACGGTGACATAGGAAACTCCGAGGCTCCCCAAGACTTTCGCTGTCTTTCCCACGGTGGTCGGGATGTCATGCAGTTTCAAATCGAGAAAAACTTCGTAGCCCTGATCCACAAAGGCACCCACAGCTTCTGGTCCCGAAGCAGCGAATAGTTCCAGACCAACCTTCGCAACTGAAAACCATGGCAGCATCCGGCGTCCAAAGCGACCCGCTTCAACAAGGTCGTCAACATCGAGTGCAAGCGCGAGGCGGGAACGCACCTCATTAGCGATCTCAGGATTATTCATGAGCAGCTCCGGTCAGAGAACGCACGGAATCTACTTCATGTTTTCGACACCATCGTTCTAAATCTCTGAGGATCCGCCGAGAAGCTTTTGGGTCGGCGAAGTGAGCGGAGCCAACTTGGACAGCTGATGCACCAGCAGCGAGAAACTCAACTACATGCTCTGCTTTGGTTATGCCTCCTACGCCAACAATCGGCACAGGCCCTAACGATTCGTATACGTCGTAGACAGCCCGAACAGCAACGGGTCGGATACTCGGTCCAGACAATCCACCCCCACCATTACCAAGAACCGGACGCAGCGTTTCAGGGTCTATCACCATCCCAAACAGCGTGTTGGTAAGCGTCAAAGCCTCGGCCCCGGCTTCTATCGCCGCTTTAGCTATGGACACAATGTCGGTGACGTTCGGACTCAGTTTGGCCCACGTAGGTAAACCCGAAATCAATGAGGCATTTACAGCGGCCTGACAGCTGTGGGGGTCGTGGGCAAACATATCGCCCCGCTCTTCCAAGTTGGGACAACTTACGTTGACTTCCACCGCCGTTATTCCTTTGACTCCTGTTAACCGGCTGGCAACCTCCCGGTACTCATCGACGGTTCGCCCCCAAATACTGACAACGACTCGAGCATCATGACTTAGCAGGGCTGGTAAATCTTTTGTGATCCAACTGTCTATTCCTGGGTTCTGAAGACCTACTGAATTGATCATTCCTGATGCGGTGCCATGAACCCGGGGCGCAGGATTGCCGGGCCATGCCGCGGCTGAGAGTGACTTAACCACAACCGCGCCTAGGTTTGCTAGATCACAGTAGGCAGCAAGCTCGGTACCGTGACCGACCGTTCCTGAAGCAGTCATAACAGGATTGGGAAAGGTTATTGAGCCGACCTGCACTGAGTGTCCTTGTTGTCTCATGTTGTCGAAACCTCGGGGTCAAGGAACTCTTGCAATGAGCGAACTGTGAGTGGATTGGACATCCATTCTCGCAATCCAACGGCCGCAGCTCGCGCTGCAGCAACCGTGGTTAGACATGGCACTTTGTGGGCAGTTGAGGCGAAACGGATTCGATAGCCGTCACTTCGTGGGCCCCGGCCGCGTGGCGTGTTGACAACGAGTCTGACCTGACCTGCTCCTATCAGCTCAACGGCATCTACTCCGGCGCTAATCTCGCGCCCTTCTTCGCTTAGCTTCGCTACAACGGTCTCGACATGAACTCCGTTGCGGTCTAAGAATTCAGCAGTTCCCGAGGTAGCTGCCAACGTAAAACCAAGTTCAACAAATCCCTTGGCGGCTTCAAGTCCTTGGTCTTTGTCTCTATCCGCTAGGGAGAAAAAGATGGTTCCGGCAAGGGGAAGGGCTTCCCCTGCAGCAATTTGACTTTTCGCGAAGGCCAGCCCGAACGTTCGATCGATACCCATTACTTCGCCAGTGGAACGCATCTCTGGGCCGAGAACTGTGTCGACGTCAGGGAACCGTTGAAAGGGAAGTACTGCCTCTTTTACTGCTACGTGGCCTTCTCGAATAGGTTCTGGTAGAGCCCCTAACCCTCGGAGTTGTTCGAGTGTTTCTCCAGCCATCACTCGAGCAGCAACTTTCGCCAACTGCACTCCTGTTGCTTTGGCTATGAAAGGAACCGTTCGCGACGCCCGGGGGTTTGCCTCAATTACGAATACTTGACTCTGCTTAACAGCGAACTGCACGTTTAGAAGTCCAACGACTTGAAGTCGTTCAGCGAGTCGTTGTGTGTATTCGATTATCACTTCTTGGGTTTCTAGCGAAAGGTTGGGTGGCGGTATCGCACATGCGCTGTCTCCTGAATGCACGCCTGCTTCTTCTACGTGTTCCAGAATCCCGCCGAGAACAAAGTCACCCGTATGGTCCCGAATCGAGTCGACATCTACTTCGGTAGCGTCTTCTAAGAACCGGTCGATGAGTACGGGACGGTCGGCTGATAATCCACCTTCTCGCCCTAAGCCCCCGAACTCGGTCAGCTCTATCATCGCTTCTTCAAGTTCTTGTAGGTCGTACACAATTGTCATCGCTCGGCCACCAAGCACATAGCTGGGTCTTACCAACACTGGAAAGCCGACACGTTCACAGATCTGTGACGCCTCCTCAAAAGTAACTGCGGTTCCGCCCGGCGGTTGAGGAATCTCTAGCTGGGCACATAATGAGTTCCAACGTTCCCGGTCTTCAGCGAGGTCGATAGAGTCGGGAGAAGTCCCACAAACAAGTTCAGTTGGTAGATCAGATGCCAATTTCAACGGTGTTTGCCCACCAAGACTGACTATGACTCCAACAGGGTTTTCCGCATCAATGACGTTGAGCACGTCTTCGAGCGTCAATGGTTCAAAATAGAGCCGGTCAGACGTGTCGTAGTCGGTGGAGACAGTTTCAGGGTTACAGTTCAGCATGATCGTCTCATAGCCGGCTTCTTCGAGAGCAAAGCTCGCATGAACACAGCAGTAGTCAAACTCAATACCTTGACCAATTCGATTCGGGCCTGAACCCAGAATCATCATCCGAGGTCGTGTCCCTTGACGTATCTCGTCCTCGTCTTCATAAGTCGAATAGTGATACGGAGTTATCGCGTCAAACTCGGCAGCACAGGTGTCAACAGTTTTGAAGGTCGTGCGGACACCTTTGGTAAGCCTTTCTGAACGAACGTCAAGCTCTTTTACCTTTAAGAGATATGCAAGCTGTGCGTCCGAAAACCCGAGCTGTTTCGCTCGTCGCCATTCCATCTTTGTAAGAGAAGAAAGATCCGATTGCTCTAAGTGGAGCCGTTCCTCAACAATCATCAGCATCTGATCTAGGAACCATTCATCGATAGCGCAGGCGAGATAGATCTGATCGATCGAAACGCCCCGCCTCATAAGTTCCCCTACCTGGAACAATCTTTCTGCGGTAGGAACGGATATAGCGGAGAGCAACTCAGCCTCACCTTGTTTCAAATATTGACTTTCTCCGGGATCAGCATTTAGACCTGCTCGACCTTGCTCAAGTGATCGAATGCCTTTTTGGAGACTCTCAGGAAAGGTCCGTCCTATCGACATTGCTTCACCCACAGATTGCATTTGGGGCCCTAGTACGCCTGAAGCGCCGGGGAGCTTCTCAAATGCCCACCGGGGGATCTTGGTGACCACATAGTCGATTGTTGGCTCAAAACTCGCCGGTGTCTTTTTCGTGATGTCATTGGTGATCTCGTCAAGGCGGTATCCCACCGCTAACCGCGCCGCTATTTTGGCTATCGGGAAACCTGTCGCCTTTGAAGCAAGGGCTGAACTCCTGCTCACACGGGGGTTCATCTCGATAACAATTTGCTCACCTGTTTCGGGGTGAACTGCAAATTGGACGTTGGATCCACCGGTCTCGACTCCAACTCGTCGGATACAGGCAAAAGCGGCGTTGCGCATTTCTTGATATTCGACATCGGACAGCGTCTGGGCTGGGGCAACAGTGATGGAGTCGCCTGTATGAACTCCCATCGGATCAACATTTTCGATCGAACAGATCACGACGCAGTTGTCAGCGTGATCTCTCATTACTTCGAGTTCGTATTCTTTCCAACCTTTGATTGATTGCTCAATCAATATCTCTGAGATCGGACTCGCATCCAAACCAAGGGCAGCAACACTTTCAAACTCTTCGGGAGTATGAGCAAACGCTGTGCCTTTACCACCCAGAATGTATGCGGGACGGATGATAACTGGGAGTCCGATTTCTTCGACCACGGTCATGGCCTCATCCATCGTGTGTGCGATTCCAGATCGAGCGCACTTCAGACCAATCTGTTCCATCGCTTGTCTGAACAAGTCTCGGTCTTCTGCCGTAGCGATTGCCTCGCCACTCGCTCCGATCATTTCTACGTCGTATTCGTCCAACACTCCAGATTCAAGGAGTTCGATCGCCAAGTTGAGAGCTGTTTGACCTCCGAGAGTTGGCAGGATCGCATCTGGCCTCTCACGTTCGATGATCGCTGCAAGCACGTCAGCTTCGAGTGGTTCTATGTAGGTAGCGTCTGCGAATTCTGGGTCGGTCATGATCGTTGCTGGATTCGAGTTCGCAAGAATTATGCGATAACCCTCCTCTCGCAGTACTCGACACGCTTGCGTCCCTGAATAATCAAACTCGCAGGCTTGGCCGATCACAATGGGTCCAGATCCAATTATCAAAATGCTTTCAATATCGTCGCGCCTCGGCATTACTGCGGACCTCCGTGAAACGACGTCATCAAGTCGGCAAACTGTTGAAACAAGTACCGAGAATCATGAGGTCCTGGACTCGCCTCGGGGTGGTACTGAACGCTGAATGCAGGTATGTCATTGCAGCGGAGCCCTTCAAGGGTGCCGTCGTTAAGGCAGACATGTGTTTCTGTTACGCCTGGAACAGAACCTGACTCAATAGCAAAATTATGATTTTGACTGGTGATTTCAATTCGGCCGTTATCCAGATTGCGAACGGGCACATTGCCCCCATGATGACCGAACTTCATCTTGTAGGATTTTCCACCCAAAGCCAGCGAAAGAATCTGGTGGCCAAGACAGATTCCGAACACTGGCACTTTCCCGAGCAGGGCGCCAAGAGCTGTAACCACTTGCCCCGCCATCATCGGGTCCCCTGGACCGTTGGACAAGAAGACGCCGTGCGGTTCCAAAGCAAGAACCTCGTCACTTGTGGTCTGCGCTGGCACGACAAATACAGTGGCGATTTCAGAAAGCTGATCCACAATTGATTTCTTGATGCCTAAGTCGTAGGCGACAACCCGCAAGTGTCCACCTTCAACTTCGTATGCTTTTGAAGTAGTCACCGCACTAACAAGGTCTACGCCAGTCGTGCCGGGCTCCGATGAGGCCGCCTTACCGAGCTGCTCGAAGGACGCGTTACCGAATGCGGCCGGCATAGCGCCGTTTTCTCGAACGTGTCGGGTTAGTCGTCGGGTATCAACACCAGCGATTCCTGGTATGCCTTCTGATCGTAGGTAAGTATCTAAGTCGCCTTCGCTGCGCCAATTAGACCTCCGTCTCGATAGTTCACGGACGACCACACCTCTGCAGGAGGGACGTTTCGCCTCGTCGTCAGCGGCTGTGACCCCGTAGTTGCCTATATGAGGGTAGGTAAAATTAATTATTTGCCCGGCGTAGGACGGGTCAGTGATCACTTCTTGGTATCCACTCAAGACGGTGTTAAACACCACCTCCCCAGAAGTGACATCCACCTCTGCGCCTATCAGTTCACCTGCGAACGTTGTCCCATCGGCGAGCACCAACGCTCCTTCGCGAATTTGGGTCACTTAACCTGCCCGCTGTGCATCATTTTCCTCTTGCTCGATTTTTTGTTTATTTGCTTCGACATCAATCAATCTCTACTCCCGAGCCCAACAGTCGAAAAAGAACTGCCATTCTCACCGCTACTCCATTAGTGACTTGTTGGTTAACGAGAACATTTGCCCTTTTATCTAAGACCGTGTCAGCGATTTCTATTCCTCGGTTTACTGGTCCTGGATGCAGGATCACGAGGTTGTCGTTCATCCTGTTAGCTCGAGATTCGGTGACTCCATAGCGCTCGATATAGTCATCTATAGAGTTGACAACGGTCTCACCCATGCGTTCCTTCTGGATTCTGAGTAGTCCCACGACGTCTAAAGTCGGAAGCACTTCATCCAGGTCATCGGTAATGTCAACCGGCCAGTTGTCGAGATCAGTAGGTTGCAGTTCGGGTGGGGCAACGATGGTTACTTTCGCTCCGAGACTGCGATACACGGCCAGGTCACTTCGCGCGACGCGGCTGTGTTTGACGTCACCGACTATGCCGACGTGGATCCCAGACAACGACGCTTCGATTCCTGCTGACCCATGGAAATGTTGGCACAAGGTGTACGCATCCAAGAGTCCCTGCGTCGGGTGAGCGTTCAATCCATCACCGGCATTAATTACCGAAATTGTTTCCCCAACGGCTTCAGCGATCTCCCCTGGAAGGCCACCGGAAGAATGACGAATAATCAGAGCATCAACTCCTAGGGCTCCAATTGTTTCAGCAGTGTCTTGCAGCGACTCTCCTTTCGAAAGAGAAGATGTGTGCGTTGGGAAGTCGATCACATCTGCCGAAAGGCGTTTGGCGGCCAGATCGAATGACATGCGAGTGCGGGTCGAATCTTCAAAGAAGACCATCGCTATGGTCCGACCTCGTAGTGCTGGAACTTTAGGGATTGGCCTTTGGCTAACTTCGACGAAACGGTCCGTCAGATGCAACAACTCCCGAATGGCGTCGCGATCTAAGTCAGCAAGGTTGATGAGGTGGTTACTCATTTGCGCATTTCCCCTAACAGCACTCCTTCGGGGTTCACATCAACAACCTCGTCGCGACGAGTGGGCAAGTTCTTGCCAACAAAATCGGGACGNATCGGTAATTCTCGATGACCNCGNTCGATCACCACGGCTAGTTGNACTGCNCGCGGTCGACCGAAATCAGTNAGAGCGTCGAGNGCNGCCCGAATTGTTCTACCGGTAAACAAAACATCGTCGACCAGCACCACTATCTTCCCTCCGAGATCAATCTGNATATCTGTTTCNGCTTCAGGCATAACGGGTCTCAGCCCTATGTCATCGCGATANAAAGCNACATCNAGNGTTCCGGTGGGNACNTCTACACCCTCGATCTCAAANANAAGTCNCGAAAGNAACCGNGCTATTTCNACTCCNCCGGTCTGNAGTGCNACAAGCACAACNTCNTCAAGTCCNTGGTTGCGTTCGATAATTTCNTGGCTGATCCGNGTGAGAGCTCTGTGAACCTGCGCCGCGTCCAACACGGTAGTACGGGCGACAAAAACGCCCCCATANGGGGGCGTCATACGGCGCTCNCGGTCGGCCACTGTCTTTCCTCCTGTCCGTATGAGCCTCACAGGACTCGCTTCACGGTCAGGTGTGCAGCCTAGTCCAAAGAGAGTTCTCTTCAGTGACTAATTCATAACTNGTGGCCGCGTCTATTGGATGTCGCGCGCTGCGGCCCCAAGAATGCCGTTAATGAACTTGCCGCTTTCTTCGGTTGCACCAAATAGGTTTCCCAGTTCGACTGCTTCGTTGATGACGACAGCAACCGGCGCATCCCCTAGGAGCAGTTCATGAATACCTATTCGAAGAATCCATAGGTCCAGCATTCCNAGACGATCTAACGACCANCCTTCGTTAAGGTACGCGTCAATTTCGGCATCTATNCGTTCAACATCTGCCGACACCCCCTTGACAAGTTCTTGAACGAGTTGCGCGGGGGCTATCACCTGACTGCCTAAAACATCGTCAACGGATACGCCGCGGACTTCTGCTTCGTATAGCAACTCAATGGCTCGTTCCCGAGCCTCCCGCTTCTGAATTGAAGGACCAGGGGCAAACGGATCCTTAGTCACCCGTTAGCTCTTTCGATGTAATCACCTGTTCTCGTATCTACCTTCAGTCGCTCATTCATTTCAATAAAGAGTGGGACCTGCACGATCAGTCCGGTCTGCATGGTCGCCGCTTTCCGGGCACCAGAAACACGATCTCCTTGGATCCCTGGTTCAGTCTCAGTAACCGTCAATACCACTGAAGCCGGCAATTCAATGTCGATTATTTCGCCACCGTACATTTGTAGAACAGCCCCTTCTCCTTCTACGAGATAACTCGGTGCCGTTCCGAGTTGTTGCTTATCGACTTGAAGCTGTTCATAGGTCTCGTTATCCATGAAGACCAAGTCGCTGCCGTCGGCATAGAGGTATTGCATTTCGCGTTTGTCGATGACGGCACGCTCCATTTTCTCGCCAGCCCGGAAAGTGCGTTCNATCACAGCCCCGGTCCGAACATTTCGTAGCGTTGTTCTGACGAAGGCACCTCCTTTACCNGGTTTGACGTGCTGAAATTCTGATATTTGGAAAAGACCGTCATCTAAATCGACCGTCATCCCATTCTTGAAATCTGAAGTGGATATGGACATGGGTTTCCTTGGGTTTGGGAACTGTCGACAAACAGGTCGACTTACACAATTGAATCTTTCGGGGCTGAGGTAAGCCGTCGGAATCCTGACGATGTAACTAACACTGTGTCTTCTACACGCACACCCCCGACACCGGGAAGGTACACGCCTGGCTCNACAGTGACTACATGAGCTTCCTCGAGAACTTCGGAGCTTTTTCCATTAATCCAAGGGGCCTCGTGAATCTCAAGACCTACTCCGTGACCTGTCCCATGCACGAAATACTCTCCTAGACCTCTATTGCTTAGGTGAGACCGGCATGCTTCGTCGACATCAGAGGCTTTGACCCCAGCGCCGATCACTTCACATCCACGTTCTTGAGCTTCAGTAACACTATTCACCATGTCCCAAGAAGATTGATCGGTGTCACCCACTATGTAGGTTCTCGTCATGTCGGAGTGATACCCGTCGATTACAGCACCGAAGTCAATAACCACTAAATCTCGTTCCCGGATCACGCGACTTGACGGCCTGGCGTGGGGCGCTGCCGAGTTTGGCCCACTCGCACAGATAGTTTCAAACGAAAGTGCTTCCGCCCCTAGATCGAACATCGCAGTATCGAGAGCTCGAGCGAATTCGAGTTCGGTTGGCTGCCCACTCAGATTCGGTAGGAGCTGCTTTAACGCATTGTCAGCTATTGACGCTGCGGCTTCTATGCGAGCAACTTCAGCCGGCTCCTTCACCTGTCGCAAATCGGAGACCAGCCCATTGGAAGGCAGCACGTCTGCCTCCACCTCCGCTTTTAATTCTTCTACCGCACCCCACGTGATCCGGTCGGCTTCGAGTGTCAAAGCCTTAGAACTTCTCATTCGAGCAACGATGAACTCTCTTTGTTGCTTCCCATCCCCAACAAACAGCTCGATATCTGTTCCAGATATCTCCCGAGAGGCTTGGTCGGCGTATCGACCATCGGTGAGCAAGTGGTTGGAGGAACCACCTATTAGTAACTTTCCGGCCGATCCGGTGAAGCCGCTGAGCCACCTGAGGCTTACGCCGTCTATGGTGAGAAAGTTTTCAATTGAGTGCTCGCTCATAGCTTGACGAACGTCACGCAGACGAGAATTGTGATTAATTCCTGGGAGATCAATCATCGCTTTTACTGAAGGCGTCGATTGCGATATCAATTGCTTCCGGGTAGCCAGAGCCTCCTTTTCCTACTACTGAAGCAACCGCCACGGGTTCAATCACTGATAAGTGTCGCCATGGCTCGCGTTCTTTGGGGTCTGATAGGTGAAGCTCGACTACCGGACCTTCGTAGGCGGTCAAGGCATCGTGTAACGACCATGAGTAATGAGTAAGTGCTCCGGCATTGATGACTATTGAAGACACGCGACCACGGGCTCCGTGAATCGCATCGATCAAATCACCTTCGTGGTTACTTTGAACATGCTCCAGATCGAAACCTTTTTGCTGTGCTCGTTCGCGCGCAGCGGCAACGTGTTCCAAAAGCGTTTCGGAGCCGTAGATCTCTGGTTGGCGATCTCCTAAAAGATTTAGGTTCGGTCCGGAGAGAAGGAGGATTACAGGACGTGCCACATCACTAGGTTGCCAGANGTNGGGGCAAATCATTGCCTCACATTTGGGTTAATACGTNTCGCAGTACTTTTTCTGGCACTCCTGGTACTACTTCAAGACCATTGGGACCGTCCAAAACGAACGTCAAACCTTTTATTGCCTTCTTGTCACGAGCAAATAACGCCATCACTTGGTCAACNTCGCACCCTNCAGGAAGAGTCCTGGGCAGNTCATAAACATCGAGAACTCGGCCGTGTTCNGCCAACTTCACCTCGTCGATTCTTCCCATTGCATGCGCTACCAAAGCTGCATATTGAATGCCAACTGCAACGGCTTCACCATGCCGAAGATCAAAACGACCTTCTATTTCCAATGCATGGGCCAGCGTGTGCCCATAATTTAATAGGGCACGGCCAGCACCTTCGCGCTCATCAGCGGCGACTATGTCCGCCTTGATTTGTATACACGCCGCTACCCGTTGATCTAGCGCTAATGCGTCCAAACCCTCACCACCAAGGAAATGGTATTTAGCTAATTCACCCATTCCCGAACGAAATTCTCTTTCCGGTAGCGACGCGAGTACATCGGTATCGCATAGCACCGCGCTCGGTTGCCAAAACGCTCCGACAAGGTTCTTGCCTTCAGGAAGATTCACTCCCGTTTTGCCCCCAATTGCGGCATCGATCTGACCTAACAATGTGGTCGGTACATGCATTACTTGGATACCTCGGTGGTAAACAGAAGCAGCGAAACCGGCGACGTCGGTTACAACACCACCACCGATACCGACAACTAGGTCTTGACGGGTGAGTCCTTCTTGCGCAAAAGCCGAACATAAATCTTCGATGATTCGAAGTTGCTTTGCTTCTTCTCCGTCCGGTAGGTAATGGACGGTTGAAGGCAGATCGGTTTTTACCTGCACGTCGATACCGGCTTGAGTGACGAACGCCACTCTCGATACTCCTGGGGGAACAAGTGATTGAAACTCACCAAGCACAGACGCGCCGACCACAACCGGATAGCTACGAGAGCCCAGTGGTACCTCAAGACGAATCACACACCGAAGAGTACCGACTCAAAGCTATGAACAAAGCTGAAATAAGCAGTCCGCCGGTAACTCANCGGCTCAGGGCCGTTCGAGTTCTTGTGAGCAGAAGGACTGGAGTTCCCTCAGATGGTCATGCCAACAGATTCGGCCATAGCTTTGATCGGGGGTTGCTGACCGGTCCATAAACGAAATTGCTCGCCAGCTTGATGGAGAAGCATCCCCAACCCATTCAAAGTTCGAAGCCCACGAGCCTCCGCCTCCTTCAGCAAAGTTGTTTTTGACGGTTCGTAGATGAGATCAACAACACTTTGACCATCGCGCAATAGATCTGCATCGAAAGGCATTGGATCGTTCGCAGCCATACCGATTGGCGTCGCGTTGATAATAAGTTCAGCATCTTTGATCGCGTTTTGTTGAACGACTGAGCTCGTACCCCCAACAATTTCGACAATCTGCTCCGCTGAACTATGCGTCCTGTTGCATATCCCGACCGTCGACCCACTTTCCACCATTGTAAGAGCGACGGATCGGGCAGCTCCCCCAGCCCCCAAAATGACTACTCGGAGACCTTCTACGTCTATTGCCATTTGCGTCTGTATCGAATTCAANAANCCAATCCCATCGGTGTTCTCTCCGATAAGTNGGTCNTCTTCTACCCGAACACAGTTGACGACTCCTAGTTTGGCAGCGGTGGCTGAAAGNGCATCNACGGCCGAAGCCACGGCAGCCTTGTGNGGCATNGTTACCGATAATCCNNTGAATCCGAGACTTCTCATNTCTTCGACAGCTTCAGCNCCANGGCCTTCTGGCACATGACANGCCACNTACANCCANTCGAGCCCAAGGGCAGNGAAGGCAGCNTTGTGNAGACGCGGACTTAGNGAATGGCTTACTGGGTCACCGATCACCGCTGCGACTCGCGTGTCTGGGCTGGGCAGGTTATCTGGAAGCNCTANCACAGACCGCGCTCCTGACATTTGGCTTTATCTCGTTCAAATTCATCACTNCTAACCGAAAAATTGTGGCGNCCTTCNGAATCGGCNAGNACATAGAACATCCATTGGCCNGANACCGGGGCCATTGCTGCTTCTAACGCGGCTTTACCTGGCGCCGCTATNGGTGTCGGGGGAAGGCCTTTCGACAACCGCGTATTGAAAGGTGATTCNGTTTGAAGGTCNCTNGCAGTCAACTGATTGTCGCCNGTGACATAAATGATTGAGGCATCAATACCTAGGTACCAGTCCGCAGCGAGACGGTTGTGGATGACCCTTGAGATCTTTGCTCGTTCATTCCCAACGCGAGCTTCGCGTTCNATCAAGCTAGCTAACACGACTGTCTC
This sequence comes from Acidimicrobiaceae bacterium, assembly GCA_002713975.1. GTDB lineage: Bacteria > Actinomycetota > Acidimicrobiia > Acidimicrobiales > Poriferisodalaceae > MedAcidi-G3. The sequence goes on from PAVP01000028.1 coordinate 52,714, forward strand.
ATAAGGAGTGAGGCCAACTGTCTGTGGAGCTGCCGCATAGCCGAGTCCTGTTAAGACTTGNTCGAATCTGTTCAACATTTGAGTCAACAGTTCTTCCGGGGTGGAGTCNGGCCCCAAGTANTAAGTGTCTGGGAAGAGCAATCCTTCGTAAGGTTCGATTGCCCCGACCGGCATCGCCGCGGGAGAGGGCGCGTAATTCGAGACGACATGTTGCATCCGCATTTCGTCTTCGAACTCTGCCCCGCTAAAGGGAGCGTCTTCGACTTGGTCAATGACACCAATGATCTGCCGAACCGTCAGCCCTTCCGGAATTGTGAGCCGGATCCGCACACTTTGTTCTACGTAGCGCGGTCCGGTTTTTAGGATCTCCAATGCATCCCACACCGCTGAATTCGTATGAAAGGTGTAGTCACCTGCCTGAAACAAAGGCGCACCTTTGAGACGCACGTACCACTCGTATGCTCTCGCATCAGGTATTACCCCGTTCTGTTCAAGAATTTTAGAAACTCCACTGGTGCTAACACCCGGGGGTAGCGTCAAATTGATTGCCGCACCCTGCTCTCCTGGAGGATCGAGTTGTTCTCTCCCCCACTGGACTGCACGAAGCGTTACCCAAGCGGCTATTAAGAGCAGTCCCAGCAAGAACAGGATGGACAGGGTAGTTCCTCGCCCTTTACGAATGAACACGGTTTCATAGTCAACCCCTTCTCTTTGACTGGGTTTGGCTCGCTCAGTGCGACGCTGTCGAGGCGGTGGCGGACGAAAGCCTCTGAAAGATGAATCAGTGGGGCTATTCATCTCCCCTCCATCCAAGCTTGCAGCAGGATGGCTGCCGCCACTTTGTCAACTACATTGCGCCTCTCGGCAGCGTCGAGCCCTTGTTCTTTCAATATTCGTTCAGCTTCGACGGTCGTGAGTCGTTCATCGTGTAATTCGATTGGAACTGAAATTGTTTGCCCAATGGCTTCCGCTTCTTGTCGAGCCCCTTGGGCTGCCTTTCCTTCGGTCCCATCCAACGACAGGGGAAGTCCGACTACGACGATCTCCGCCTCCACTTCCTCAACGATAGCTTTGATCCGCCGATGGTCTTCGTCGCGACTTCCTGTCCGGGTAACAACTTCATATGGAGTGGCGAGGCTGCCGCCGCTATCTGAAATCGCGACGCCGATCCGTTTCTCTCCTAGGTCGATTCCGACGGCTCTCATCCGAGCAATCAGCCTCCCTCTATACCAGCGGCCCGTCGAGCACTCTGCAGCGCCTCTTCAATCCCATCGACGTTTTTCCCTCCGGCAACGATCAATGGTGGATTGCCCTTGCGACCAAAACCCCCTTGGATCAAGTTTGCTGCTTCGTCAATAAGTGATGCTGCTTCAAACTTTCCCTCCGGAACGACAGCCGATACCAACGCCACCCCGCCGCTATCTGGAGCACCAGCCAAGACCACGGCTCGAATACCTGAACGATCCCTTATAGCCGCAGCTAGGTCACGTAATTCGTCACGTTCCATTCCATCTAATCGTTCGATAACGATTCCGTCTTCAGCGCTGTCGGCAAGTTCATCTGCTCGAACTCCTGCTGTAACTTGCTGCAGCGCCTTAACTTGACCGCGCAGATCTTTCATCTCTCCCAAGCGGCGTTGCAATGCATCCAAAATCTCGTCAGGCGAAGTGTTCAACAACTCTGCCACTTGGGTCAATAGTTGTTCACTACTTTGAAGCCGTTCGACGGTAGCAAGTCCGGTGACCGCTTCAACACGGCGAATGTTGGAACCAATACTGCTTTCCGAGATGATCCTGAGGTGCCCTATATCCCCTAAGGCATTTACGTGAGTCCCTCCGCACAATTCGAGCGAGTGCTGGCCAGCCTCCAAGACTCTCACTATGTCACCGTATTTGTCCCCGAAAAATGCCACCGCTCCGACTTCTTGGGCGTGTTCCATCGTTGTTTCGTAGTGACGACAACTTCCGTTGGTCAGTAACTCCGCATTAACAAGGTCCTCGATCTCTTCTTGTTGCTCAGATGTGACTGCTTCAAAATGGTTGAAGTCAAAGCGCAAGCGATCGGGAGCGACTAACGAGCCCGCTTGTTTGACGTGATCTCCAAGNACCTCNCGNAAGGCCCAATGCAGNATGTGAGTAGCCGTGTGGTTTCGGCGAATTGCTGAACGCCGTTCATCATCGATCTCTGCGATGGCAGTGGAAGAAGCCCTGATTGTTCCGTCAACGATGCGGCCTATATGCCGATGCAGGCCCGGTAAGGCGAAGGTGCAGTCATCTACTTCNACAACACCATCCTCAGTTCTTATTGTGCCGACGTCGCCAATTTGACCGCCACTCTCCGCATAGAACGGTGTCTTATCNAGAAACACTTCAACCCGNGACTCTTCCAACTCNACCACNGCGAGGACCTGCGCNTCATCGACCCGGCTGGACTCACGNACAAACTCTGTNATCTCGAACTGGTCCAGAATGTCTCGGTANACNTCGTTCGCTATNGCNGGCCCNTCATCTCGAGCGGAACGAGCTCGTTCGCGCTGCTCGTTCATCGATACGTCNAAACCTNCTTTGTCTANNGTNAGGTTCCGTTCGCTAAGAATTTCTTCTGTGACCTCTACAGGAAAGCCAAACGTATCGTGGAGTTGAAACGCGACGTTTCCNGAGAGTGATTCTCCGTCAGCGAGAGAACTGACGGCGTCCTCTAATATCTGCGAGCCAGTTGCCAATGTTCGCCGAAATTGTTCTTCTTCTCGGCCGACGACATCTTTTATCAGTTCAAGGTTCTCGCGTAATTCCGAATANTGGTCACCCATTACGCCNGCTACNACTTCAACCAGCGANGGCATCACNACATCTTCGACNCCTAANGTCCAGGCATGCCTAACGGCTCGTCGGATGATGCGACGAAGCACGTAGCCGCGATCTTCGTTAGAGGGGAAAACACCNTCACTTATTAACAGNGCTGTAGACCGCGCATGGTCNGCAAAAATCCGCATCGAAATATCGGTGGNCGCATCCTGNCCATATTTGATTCCNGTAATTCGCTCAGCCTCTGACAGCANGGGTTCGAACAGGTCTATNTCCCATACAGATGGGACTCCTTGNAGCACGGCNAGTAGNCGCTCCATACCGGCGCCAGTATCAATGCCNGTCTGNGGCAAGGGTGCTAAATCACCAGACCCATCGTTGGAAAATTGCATGAAAACGAGGTTCCACACTTCNATGAATCGATCTTCTCCACCTTCNGCGGGTCCGCCGTCATCNCCATATTCCGGACCNAGGTCATAAAAGATTTCNCTACAAGGNCCGCATGGCCCGGTGTCGCCAGCNGCCCACCAGTTGTCTTTATCTAATCGCTGTATACGTTCTGCTGGCAGGCCAACTGATGAGGTCCAAATTTCCTCAGCCTCGTCATCACTNACATGAACNGTGACCCAAAGACGATCTCTTTCCAGGTTAAGAACTTCGGTTACGAACTCCCAGGCCCAAGGAATAGCTTCGGCTTTGAAATAATCACCGAAACTAAAGTTGCCCATCATCTCAAAGAAGGTGAAGTGACGGTTTGTTCTGCCTATGTCATCAAGGTCGTTGTGTTTGCCTCCCGCACGAACACACTTCTGAATGGTGCAAAGCCGCGACGCTGGCGGCTGCTCCTCCCCCAAGAAGTACGGCATAAAGGGCACCATTCCAGCCACAGTGAACAACAACGTCGGTTCATGGGGTATGAGACTCGCTGAACTGCGGACCTGATGGTCACGCTCGGCCCAGAANGTTGAGAAGGCTTCTCGCAATTCACCTGCTTGCATGTCTCAAGATGGTAGCGAGGTGTTGCTACTGGGACTCGGTCCTAATCAATAACGNTCAGAAACCTTTATTTCTTCGTCACGCAGTTTTGTTTCGGTATCACGCATCTGCCGCTGTCCATCGGCCCACGCTTCACGCAAATCTCGACTGACCCGTCGAGCAGCTCCTGCGACAGTTGCGGTTCCCCTTACCGGGGCATAGCGCGCTGCTAAATGGCGAAACTGTCGCCGAATCCACAGGGAACTTCCGGCNCCAAACACTCCGCCGAGNANCANCCATCTAAGTCGTTTAAACACGCNNATAGCCTGCCACGAACTTCNCTCCGCCGCNTTCATCTTTNTCCNGTACTTCAGTCATCTTTCANACGGTTAANTGCNGACTTGAATCCNGCTGCAATCGCCTTGAGTTTTATTGAGGGCGCNGAGGTNACCCGAGCAGATTTTCGNGCTACTGANCGAAGATTTTGAGATATTTCCTCGGCTGCACCAATTACTCCCTGCAGTCTCTCTAACTCAACATCGGCATGNTCCACGGTTTCTTTTAGGTCGTCNACNGCAGGTANCGCGTGNTCGGCAAGTCGATCTGCTGCCGACCGCAAGTCACGCAACACNGAAATGAGTNGAGTCAGCAANAGTAAGAGGATTGCCATCGTAACTATNACNCAGACTGTNACTACNACGGCGACTAGGTCCCAGACGGTCATTTGTTGCTGGCCNTGGTCGTCTGAACCTNTATCGTCAGTNCNNTCCNTCGACNTGTTNACCACTCTCCACCTCTGTCGTAATGCGGACAGTTCAGCCTCATGTCCATGTTGAGTTGGTGAGTAATANCGTTCGTTAGTGATCTCNTCGGGAAGGTANTGCTGGTCGACCCAACCTTCTTCATTCCCGTGNGGGTAGACGTAGCCAGCTCCATGACCNAANTCTTGCGCGCCNCTGTAGTGACCGTCGCGTAGATGAACNGGTACTCGTCGGCCNACTCCCTTTTTGACATCACTCCTNGCTTGTGTGATTGCAATNANCGCAGAATTNGACTTGGGCGCAGTTGCTAAATGGATGACAGCTTGAGCCAAGTTCAATTGAGCTTCNGGCAGNCCTACGAATTCAACTGCTCTCGCAGCTGCATCCGCAACNAGTAACGACATGGGGTCAGCCATACCAATNTCNTCAGANGCCAGAATCACGAGNCTTCTCGCTATAAAACGAGCGTCTTCACCAGCCTCGAGCATTCGAGCTAACCANTAGAGTCCCGCATCAACNTCTGAGCCTCGAATACTTTTNATGAANGCNGAAATGACGTCGTAGTGTTCGTCATCTCCGTAACGGTGNGCTCTNGCGTCGAGCGCGTGTTCTGCGTGCNGNAGTTCNACGTNGGCNCCTTTTCCTCCGGCNAGAACGACTGCTACTTCCAGNGCAGTTANGGCTCGTCTNGCATCTCCATCTGCGCGTTGAACNAGATGTTCNNTCGCCTCTGAACTAATNGCAGCCTCTTCGTGAGTTNCNCCTCNGAGTAGNAGCTCCTTAATAGCTGTGTCCGTTAATTCGTNTAGNCGAAATAAGTTNGATCTCGATAGAAGTGGTGCGTTCACCTCGAANTATGGGTTCTCTGTGGTTGCACCAATNAGAACTAGTANCCCGTCTTCTACTGAAGGCAGCAGGGCATCTTGCTGCGCNTTGTTNAAACGATGNACTTCNTCAAGNAACAGAATNGTTCCTATGCTGCGTTCCCCTANNCGACGTTGTGCTTCTTCAATTACGAAACGTACGTCTTTNACTGAAGCTGATACCGCTGANAGCGTTATGAATTCCTTCTCGGTGTGNTTGGCAATCAANCGAGCCAAGGTGGTTTTCCCACATCCAGGGGGACCCCACAAAATGATGGAAGTCAGTCGATCAGCTTCGATAAGGGTTCTTAGTGGCGCCCCAACTCCTATCAACTCTTCGTGGCCTACGAGATCGTCTAGCCGGCGAGGGCGAAGTCGTGCAGCGAGTGGAGCCCTACGGTTCATTATTTCTTCAGCTGCTGACTCGAATAGGTCGCTCACAGCAACGAACCTAGTTGGCCTCAGAAGACAATTTGGTCACGTAGCGGGGGGTAGCACCCTAAGCCCAAGTTCGTCGAGTTGAGTCTGGTCGATAGGCGTCGGGGCTTCAGTCAGAGGATCAGTCCCAGATTGGCTCTTCGGGAACGCTATAACTTCTCGAATATTTTCTTCTCCGACCAGCAGTGCTACAAGTCGATCAATTCCGAACGCAAAACCGGCGTGCGGCGGCGCCCCATACCGGAACGCATCCATCAAGAACCCGAACTTTTGTTGCGATTCTTCTTCACTGATTCCCAATAGATCAAAAATCTGNTGCTGGATATCTCTCCGATGGATACGCACACTGCCGGACCCTAATTCCCATCCATTCAAGACTAAATCGTACGCCTGGGACCTCACGGCCAGTAAATCATTGGGTTCTGCGTTGCCTGAAAGAAGTTCNAGGTCGTCTTCGTGCGGCATAGTGAATGGATGATGCGCTGGTACCGGGTTTCCTTCACCATCGATATCTTCGAAAAGCGGGAAGTCGACTACCCANAGAAAGTGNAATCCTCCTTCGTTGACTGGGGGCTTTCCTAATTCGAGTCGTAGGAGTCCTAAAACGTGAACNGTTTGACGCCAATCGTCAGCAACGAGATAACAAATATCGCCCTCCACTGCTTCCATGGCNGCCAACAGGTTCGAGATCTCTTCTTCNCTCATGAACTTGGCGACCGGAGAATTCACTTCTCCTGATTCGCCNACCTTCACCCAAACCANCCCTTTAGCNCCCCAACTTTTCGCCTTATCGGTNAGTTGGTCGAGTTGGTTACGNCCAATCTCACTACCACCTTCGACCTTGATTCCTTTAATGCACGCTGCTTTGAACGCGTTGAAGTCAGTGTCNGCAAAAANNTNNGTTAGCTCNACTAGCTCNTNGCCAAACCGAATGTCGGGTTTNTCTGAACCGTANCTATTCATAGCTTCGAGCCAGGACATCTCGGGTATNAATCCNGGTCGTTCACCTGTTATGGCTTCTGCTGCGTCGCTAACAGCTTCTGAGACNACGGCTCTGACGTCTTGNCCTTCAACGAAACTCATTTCCATATCTAATTGNGTAAATTCAAATTGTCTATCTGCCCGGAGATCTTCATCTCTCATGCAGCGCGCTATCTGGTAATANCGGTCTATNCCTCCAACCATGCACAACTGCTTGAANAGTTGAGGGCTCTGCGGGAGTGCGTAGAAGTTGCCGGGGGTTAACCGACTTGGGACAACAAAATCTCTAGCACCTTCAGGGGTCGACGCTATAAGCATCGGTGTTTCGATTTCAACGAACTCCTGAGCATCCATGGCACGACGAATAGCGGAGTTAATTAGGGCTCGGCTTCGAAGATTTCGCTGCATCCGCCCGGTTCGTAAATCTAGGTAGCGGTGTCGGATTCGGATNGTTTCATCAACTTCAACCCGTCCACTTANCTGAAATGGNGGNGGCTCCGCCTGCGAGAGAACCTCGACCGTGGCATCACCGATNTCTATTGAACCNGTNNGTAATTCTTCGTTCACGGTTTCGGGTGGTCGTTCTCTCACAGTGCCGGTTATCGCCAACACNTACTCACTNCGAATGTCGTGAGCATGGTCGACGACGCATTGAATCATCCCGGTGCGGTCGCGGAGGTCCACAAATGCTAGGAACTCCCCGTGTTCTCGGCGTTTGGATACCCAACCGCAAACGGTGACAACTCTTCCTATGTCGTCAACGGAAAGNCGTCCGCAGTAGTCAGTTCTTATTGTCATGATCTATCTCCAGAGCAGTNAGCTCATTNTTNAGAATCAAGCCCCAAGAGACTTTCAACCTCAGCTACAACTNCGTTGCGTGGGACAACTATTTGTCCNCTTTCGTCGTCTCGCAGCATTCGTATGGCCACCGTCTCTTCACTCACCTCTTGATCACCGATGATTAAAGCAATTTCTGCACCGGATCGATTTGCACTACGCATTTGNCTTCGCATTGAACGTTGATCGAAGGANCGGTCCGCTACGACTCCAATATTACGTAACTCATGAGTTANGTCACGAGCTGNNGATCCGTCTGTAACGTCGACCACCCATACNTGAATTCTAGAAGATGGCACTAGNAACGATTCCTCAGCATCACAAGCCATCAGTAACCGCTCGATACCCATNCCAAANCCAATNCCAGGNGTAGGTGGCCCNCCTAGTGCTTCAACCAATCCGTTGTACCTACCACCACCGCACACNGCGTTTTGGGCGCNTTCAAGNGCCAAACTCTGAAATTCAAAGGTCGTGTGGGTGTAATAGTCCAGACCGCGAACAAGTCTCGGATCGACTGAAAATGGAATATCTAAAGCTGCGAGCCCGTCTTTGACTCGATCAAAGTGTTCCTGAGCCGCTGCACTCAGAAAATCATCAACCCTTGGCGCCTTAGCAGTGACACTTTGCGTCGCCGGGCGTTTCGAGTCCAGAACTCGTAACGGATGAGACCCCACTTTGTTCTGGTCCTCTTCATCTAAGTCATCTGAGTGATCTTTAAGGAAAGCTCCTAGAGCTTCTTGATAATTCTTTCTTGTTTCTAAATCACCCATTGAGTTCACAAGTAAGTCAACTTTTTTTAACCCAACGTTTTGCAGGACTTTCCACCCCACNGCAATCACTTCGGCATCGATGTCTGGATCGTCTGACCCGATGCTTTCAATTCCAAATTGGTGAAACTGTCTGAATCGGCCGGCCTGTGGNGCTTCGTAGCGAAANTANGGNCCTCGGTAATACACCTTCCATGGAANGGGCGGACGGTGTTGAGCGAAAGCNCTNCAAACTGCTGCTGTCCCTTCGGGNCGCAAAGCCATTNGTCGTTCACTCCGATCGAGGAACTCATACATTTCTTTCCCGACGACGTCAGTACCTTCACCGATTCGCGAGAANACNCCGATGTCTTCAAAAATAGGTGTGTCNACCAAAGAAAANCCTGCACGAGATGCGACGTTCGAAAAAACNTCTATGNCTGCTTCCCANCGCGCAGACTCCTCGGGNAAAAGGTCNCGTGTCCCGATTGGNGTTTGGAAGGTATTGGCCTTCTTCGACATNGAAAATCCTCGGGCGTTGGGCAGCNGAGAAAGTNACTGCCCGGTGAACTCACCATCGTAGATGCTTGAACCACAAAGTCCCTGACACTTTTCTGTCTACCGTCAGCTACTTCAAGATGGGGGTCTCACGCTATTGGGAACGACTCGATGTGCGTCAAATACGCCGTCGACCTCTCTTACCGCTCCTAGAAGTTGTTCCAACAAGGTGGGGTCACCAACCTCAATATCGAACTGCAAAACAGAGACTTGGTCATCGCCAGTGAAGGTGTGGGCACTAGAGATACTGAGGTGATGATCGGATATGACAGATACAACGTCTGCCAGGAGGTGATCTCGGTCAAGCGCTCGTACTTCGACGCTGGTGCGGAAGTGACCAGAGAAAGCTGCATCCCAATCAACTTCGACTTGGCGGGCGCCAGATGATTCAACCAATTCTGAAGCGTTAGCACAGTCATCTCGATGTACCGATATACCTCGCCCCTTAGTCACGAAACCGAGAATTTCGTCTCTCGGAACCGGGTTACAGCATCCGGCTAGGCGTACTAGCGAATCGTCAAATCCCTCCACATGAACTCCGCTAGTCCGGCGACGTCGGGATCCTCGGTGCTGCGCTGGTTTGGCCGGCAACCGTTGGGCACTCTCTTCTCCGCGTAGGTTCGCTACTAGACGCTTCGCCACCGCCGTCGCCTTTAGGTCACCCTTTCCGACTGCCTCGCACAGAACCGTTAGATCGCTGCGATTGAATTGTTCAGCTACGCGACGCAACTCGTCGCTCTCGATCAGCAACTGGGCTCTCAACCCTTCTTCGCGCATAGCCTCAATTATTTGGTCTCTGCCTAGTTCGAACATCTCTTCTCGGTCCGACTTCGCGAACCATTGTTTGATGCCGTTTCTCGCTTTTGGTGTTGTGGCTATCTCGAGCCAATCTCGAGACGGTCCGGCCCCATCAACTTTGGATGTGAACACCTCGACGGTGTCACCTGATTGCAGTTTCCGGTCTAGGGGAACGAGTCTGCCATCTATTTTCGCGCCTATCGTTGAGTCACCGATATCGGTGTGAATCGCGTAGGCGAAATCTATCGGTGTCGCTTCTGTTGCGAGGACCCTAACGTCACCTTTGGGCGTGAATACGTAGACCTCGTCTTGATCTAAGTCGACTGCCAAGGTTCGCATGAATTCTTCAGGATCATCTGTCTCGGCTTGCCAGTCGACAATCGTGTTTAACCATGGCATATCCGCGCTAGAGCCTTCAGAAGGATCTTTGTAACGCCAATGTGCGGCCACTCCGTGTTCGGCCCGCTGATGCATATCTTTAGTTCTAATTTGGACTTCAAGGCTGACGCCTTCGGGACCCACCACGGTTGTGTGAAGCGACTGATACAGATTGAACTTCGGCATCGCGATGTAATCTTTGAAACGTCCCGAAACTGGTTTCCAGGTGCTGTGTATCGAACCCAACGCCCCGTATGCATCTCTGATGGTCGGCACGACGACTCTGATCCCAACTAGGTCGAAAATTTCGTCGAAGGATCTACCTTTGACCACCATCTTTTCGTAGACAGCCCAGTGGTGTTTCCTTCTACCTGTTACCAGCGCATCTACAGAGGCCTTAGTTAAGCGACCTCGTATGGTCTCCGAAACCCCTTCTAGGTACGCCTCTTGAGCAGGAGTTCGTTCTGCAAGCAGACGGTCAATTTCTGCATAACGTTTTGGGTATAGAGCTGCGAACGCCAAGTCCTCGAGTTCATTCCTGACTTCTTGCATTCCTAATCTGTGAGCTAGAGGCGCATAAACATCCAATGTTTCGCGCGCTATTTGTTCTTGTTTTGTTGGCTGTAGAGCCCCTAGCGTTCTCATGTTGTGGAGTCGGTCCGCAAGTTTGATGAGCAGAACACGCAGGTCCTGCGCCATCGCGACCAGCATTTTTCGTAACGTGGCGGCCTGCTGCGCTTGCTTAGTTGCGAACCTGACCCGGTCGAGTTTCGTAACGCCATCAACGAGGGCTGCGACGTCGTGACCAAATTCATTTCGTATATCGATCAGCTCAACCCCGGTATCTTCGACCGCGTCATGTAACAACGCCGCGGCTATCGACACATCGTCCAAACCCATTTCTGCTACAACCGAAGCAACTGCGACTGGNTGGAGTATGTACGANTCNCCAGACTTTCGTCGTTGACCTTGGTGNGCTTTTTCCGCTGTTNCATAGGCNCGAACGAGNAGGTCTGGNGAGCTTCGNGGCCAACGGGCCTTATANCGGTCCACNACGCCCTGAATTTCCGTGTGGACAGGGGCAGCTGATCGGCGCCAAGGAAGGACTCTGGTGACGGCAGCCATCAGGTAACAGGACGGTGGTAGCTATTCATCTACCTAATAGTGAATCACGGCAACAACGTGACGTACACCAAGTTGTTCGCGACCCTTAAGGAAATCTAACTCTATGAGCACTGTCACCCCGGCTACTTCCGCGCCGGCTGCAACTACTAGACGCTCAGCAGCTGAAAGTGTTCCTCCAGTCGCAAGCACATCGTCGACGAGTAGAACCCGATCCCCGGGACCGATGATGTCGGCCTGAATCTCTAAAGAGTCTGTGCCGTATTCCAGGCTGTATGTTTCTGAAATTATCTTGCCTGGGAGTTTTCCTGGTTTGCGTATTGGCGAAAATCCGAGATTTAGTTGGTCGGCGATCGCTGGCCCAAATAGAAAGCCTCGGGATTCAATTCCCATGACGTGCGTGATTGAAGAAGTTGTGAACTCTGACGCCATTGCTGCTGAAGCGGTCTTTAATGCTCCAGGTTTTCGCAAGAGGGGGGTTATGTCTCGAAAGGTAATCCCGGGTTGCGGAAAGTCCCGCACAGCGCCGATGAGGTTCTTGAATGACTCAGGATCAAGCTGCTCTTTCATCTGATCAACATCCCGCTTCGTTCAGCGCTTTCGTCCTTTCTTACGCGGCCTTGGCGGGGCGCTTCTGTCGTAGCGGTCCGCAGCAAGAGCGGTTGCTGCATTCTCTATTGAATTTGATTCACTTAATAATTCTGCGTTTCGCTCTTGTTCCGCCCAATGCGGTTCACGACCTTTGAGTGAGGACACCAACGGCATCGCCACAAAAATAGAACTGTAAGAACCCACTACTAAGCCAATGAGTAAGGCAATGGCGAATTCTTGCAAGCTGCTTGCTCCCATGATTAGGGAACCGACGACTAGTAGGGACACAACCGGCAGGACTGAGGTGATGGTGGTGTTTACTGACCGCATGATCACTTGATTTAGTGAGACGTTCGCAAGATCTGAATAGGTCATCCGTGTTTTAAGTGAGAGTGACCGCTCGTTATCTTTAACTCGGTCGAAGACAACTATCGTGTCGTACAGCGAGTAACCCATAATTGTTAGGAACGCTACGACGGTTGCTGGGCTGATCTCGAATTGGAAGATTGAGTAGATACCGACAGTAAGAGCTATGTCATGAGCTACAGCCACAAGTGCTCCGAGGGCCATCTTCCATTCAAATCTGAGTGTCAAATACAGAGCAATCAGGATGAAGAACACCACTAATGCTCGGCGCGCCTTTCCTGCCACTTCGTCTCCGAAAGAGGGGCTAACGGTTCGAGCACTAACCGACTCGGGATCAACTTGAGCCGTCTCCGCTAACGCTGAACCAATTGATTCTGCCGTTGCTCCTACTGGTAGTTCACCGCGAATACGAAAGATGTCCTCTCCACCGGTGATCCGTTGCACGCGCGCGTCAGTCATACCCACGTTCGACGCTGTCTTTTGTATCTCGTCAGTAGTGACCTCTTCTGAGGCTGGAGCCTCCCAGACACCGCCGCCCTCGAATTCGATTCCTAGGTTTAAGCCTTGGATGATCAGAGCGGCGACGCAGATGAGCACAGCGACAATAGAACCAGTAAGTACGCGCCTTGAAACTCCTAAGAAGTCCCATGAGGTGTCGCCACGGTACAAGCGTCTAATAGAAAAACTCATACCGATGCCTCCTCGGTGACCGTGGTGAGGCCAAGTCGCGTGGGGCGCTCATTTACAAGACGTCGAGCAACAAAGACCACCAGGGGTCGCATGAAGAAGAAGGAGACAGCCAGATCGATAAGAGTTGCGATGCCTAGGTACAGCGCGAAACCTCTGACTGTTCCGCTCGTCAGCTGGTACAGAACGCCTGCGCCAATGAGAGAGGCTAGGTCTGCCCAGACAATGGTTGAAAATGCGGCCCGGAAACTGCCGGCGGCAGCCGATCTGACTGCTCGACCTCGTCGAACTTCTTCTTTGATTCTCTCGTAGTACACGATGTTCGAGTCGACCTGAACACCGATTGAGACGATGATGCCGGTGGCGCCAGCCAGCGTTAGAGCCAAGCCTTTACTTTCNCCCAACCAAGCAATGATCGACCACAGCGTGGCGCCACTTATCGCGAGGCTGCAGATCGCAACCAACCCGAGTAATCGGTAATAAAGCANCATGTACAGACCGACCAACGCTAAACCCACTAGCCCGGCGATCACGCCCGCGCGCAGCGTTCCTTCTCCCAGTGTCGCGGAAACCGTGCGCACGTCGTCTCGTTCGAACTCAACTGGGAGGGCTCCGAATCGAAGCACTAATGCGAGGTTTTTTGCTTCGGCTTCATCAAATGAGCCTGAAATCACGGCTTGGCCATTGAATTCGGTGGCATTGATCGTCGGCGCCGATTCAACTACTCCGTCAAGCACAATCGCCACTTGTCTTTCGTAATTAGCGACGGCCATCTGGTCGAAGCCGACTGCTCCTTCATCATTGAGCGACAGATNGACGATCCATTGACCTTGGAAGGTGGCCACAGCCTCTTCAATTACCTCTCCCGTCAATTGCGCTGGAGCCAAAACNAACCCNAATTGCCCATCGGAACCCAAAAGGGCGACCGNGGCTGTTGCTGCATCTTCCTCAGGCGGTGTTAGCAGATCTGACAGTGACACTGTGCTGTCAGTATCTTCAACAATGTCGCCCTCTTTCGCGCTACCAGAACTTTCGACTACTGCCTTCGCTGCCGCTCGTTGGTTAGCATCAAGCGGATCGAAGATGCTGATCACCGGCCTGAANGTCAATTCAGCTGTTTTACCGATGAGATCTACAGCTCGTTGTTTATCTTTCACTCCGGGTAGTTGAATAACTACCTGATCTCCTTGTCGCGTGATATCTGGTTCCGCTACACCTATTGCGTCAACACGATTGCGAATAATTTCGATTGCACGTTCAAATTGCTCGTCTGATACTTCGTTCGCTGGACGTAGAACGACTTCTACCCCACCTTGGAGTTGCACTCCGAGCACNGGNGCCCACCCTGCGGATAGCACACCCGCCAGCGATGCTCCTGCAATAAGCAGGACCATGAAGAGAGAGACAATATGAGAACGGCGCAAGGATCCAATCCAATTCAGCTAAAGCTTGATACTCAGTCGTCTTCGTCAGCGTTATCGGAACCGTCAGCGGCCTGTTCTGCTTTAGTAACAATCTCTCCGATTGACCGTCGCTGCACNCTTAGCTCGACGTCGTCATCAACTTCGAGGGAAACAATGTTTTCGTCTTCCTCTGCCACGATGATGCCGATCACTCCACCGACGGTCGCCACTTCATCTCCAACGCCGGCCGCCCGGACCAGTGCCTCTCGTTCCTTCATTCGTTTCTGCTGAGGTCGCAGTATCAAGAAATACATGCCAACAAAGACAATGATTGGCAGTAGCAGTGCCATGGTAAANGACTCCGGATTAGAGAATTAGAACGNGCAGATCTCAGCGTACTGCCCGCATCTCCTGTCTCCATGAATCTTTGGTCGTTCAGAGCGAACTTTAGGCAATTAAACCCAAATTTCCAGAGTCTCTAAACGGAAAGAGTCATATGTGCCATCTTCTATNGCTCGCCTCGCCCGTTTCACAAGATCTAGAAGGAACCAAAGGTTATGCATGGTCGCTATTCGAGCAGCTGTCGGTTCTTTCACTTGGATCAGGTGTCGTAAGTACGCGCGACTAAANCTATTAGACATGGGGTTTGCTGGGTCTAAAGGTTCGTCATCACGAGCATGTTTTGCGTTGCGAAGGTTCAACTTTCCGCGAGAAGTGAGGACTGTTCCGTGCCGAGCAAGCCTCGTTGGCAATACGCAGTCAAACATGTCAACCCCGGAGCCGATCGCATCAACAATTCGTGCTGGGTCGCCGACACCCATGAGATAACGAGGCTTATCTTCTGGNAATTCGACAGNTGCAGCGTTNAGGGCAGGCATCATTTCATTGTGGCTNTCGCCGACGGACAGGCCTCCAATTCCGTATCCNGGAAAATCGAGTGAGGTCATGTATTTCGCACTTTTGGTGCGAAGCTNCGGATCAATCCCCCCTTGCACAATGCCGAANAAAGCTTGGTCAGCCCTTCGGTGAGCAGACTTAGCTCGCGAAGCCCAATCGTGAGTCCGTTCCATTGCTTTGANAANCNTGTCTTGTGATGANGGGAGCGGNGGACAAACATCAAGNGCCATTTGGATATCGGCGCCCAGTTGCTCNTGTGTAGNCACTGCNTCTTCGGGNGTGAAACGTACTTTTGAACCATCATAAATNGAGGTGAATGTGACTCCGTCATCATCNATCTTTACGTTGTCATTCAACGACATGACNTGAAAGCCTCCAGAATCAGTCAACATGTGACCGTCCCAAG
This sequence comes from Acidimicrobiaceae bacterium, assembly GCA_002713975.1. Classification (GTDB taxonomy): domain Bacteria; phylum Actinomycetota; class Acidimicrobiia; order Acidimicrobiales; family Poriferisodalaceae; genus MedAcidi-G3. The sequence goes on from PAVP01000028.1 coordinate 68,325, forward strand.
AAGCGAAGGAGTGAAGCCCTCCTAAATCCTCAATGACTTGTGCTCCGGGCCGAAGCATGAGGTGGTAGGTGTTTCCGAGCACAACTTCAATATCAAGTTCTTTGTAGTCGCGTTGGTCAAGGTGAATTACTGCGCCTCGCGTCCCAACGGGCATGAACACAGGTGTTTCGATCGAGCCTCGCGAAGTATGGATTCGACCTCGTCGAGCTTGGTTATGTGACGCTAGTAGTTCGAAGGACAAAGACACAGTTGTTCCAGCATGGCAGAGGACCACTCAACTAGGAGTCCGGCGCAACAACATTGCGTCGCCGAAAGAAAGAAATCTGTAGTTGTTGTCTAGTGCTTCTCGGTACAACTCTTTCCACCGTTCCCCAATAAAGGCATCGATCATCATGAGAAGAGTCGATCGAGGCATATGGAAGTTGGTCATCAAAACATCAACGACTTCAAATTGGGATCCGCGTCGCAAGAAAAGGTCAGTGCGGCCTGACAACGTCCCTCGAGCGGCGGATTCGAGAGCTCGAACTGTGGTCGTTCCGATCGCCACAACTCGTCGCGCTGTTTGGCAAATCTCCCACGTACTTTCGTCAACTTCGTAGCTCTCACTGTGCATGATGTGATCGGCGGGGTCGTCCACTGTCACGGGACGGAAGGTGTCGAGGCCTACAACTAGGTCAACTTTTTCAATCTGTGCACCCCTACCTCTAATTTCCTCCAACAGTTCATTGGTTAGATGGAGACCGGCAGTGGGCGCTGCCACTGAACCTGGAGTTCGAGCATAAACAGTCTGGTATCGCTCTGGAGAGTGTCCCTTTGAAGTTATGTATGGTGGGAGCGGTGACTCCCCAGCTATAGAGAGCCTCCTGCTTTCACTGGGATTGGAGACTGCTTCACCTGCGTGCAGGACGACTACCTTTCTTTGGCCATCTTCGCCAATTTCATCACCCACTATTACTTGAAGGTCTTTGTCTCGTTCGCTTCGTAATTCGGTTCCACTTTTCACGCGACGGCTTGGCTTCACCAATGCGGCCCAACCGTCAACCACAGGCTCCAGCAACAGAACTTCGACGGCGCCGCCAGTGACTTTTCGCAGTGGCAGCCGCGCAGGGATAACACTTGTCTCGTTCACCACGACTACGTCACCAGGACCTAACTGATCGGGCAGGTTGGCAACGGTCAAATGTTGAGGGGGACGATCCATCCCTGAGTCAACGAGCAACTTCGCGCTGTCGCGCGGTGTAGCCGGCTCCTGGGCAATCGCTCCCTGAGGTAGTTCGTAATCAAATTCCTTCATACTTTGGACAGACTGTTGGACACTCGTATCGCAGCTAATTTCAGGTCTCCAAGTTTGCTAATCCTATGAGCGCCTCTCGGGTCCATGCGGAATCTACTCCTCGTGCGCGCATTAAGCGGTCCAGATGCTGACTTAGTTGGGTTGGAGCAGCTTCCAAAAATCCATTGAGAATTACCGCCAAATAGGGTTCTCCCGGTGCTCTCGGCTCTACCGACTCAGAGCTCGTAAAGGTCATCAACGGCTGTCCATGAAAGTCACCCAGATGAACGATTCTTGAGTACCAAGAGTCTCCGATCTGTATTTCTCCCGCTTCTCTTACTTCCGCTATATCGATTTGAACATCGCCAGGTCGAAGTCCATTTTCCTGAGCTGCAACGTCCATAAATTGTTCNGCCGTAATGTCCCAACAACGAACACATGCACCTTCATCAATGTGGGGATCAAGGAAGGCGACACCTCCGCCCCACCTTTCGGACGAAAGACCAAATGAGAGGCTCCAGGGGCCATGAACTATGGGNGATGTTGNTCNTGGTTCTTGATTGTCGCGGGCCCCAACGTGCTCAGCATTGTTCGGCCCGTAGCTACCGCCTCGTATGTACCGAAGAAACCGCGTCTTTAGGACGTTTGAGCCGTAAGCGCCATACCAAATTCGGTCAGAACTCATTCAGAAAATCTTACTTTTCGTCGAACAAAGAGGGGTCTTCGCCGAATTGCGCGGGTGGCGACACTCCGANGTGCGCAAAGGCTGNTGCGGTGACAACGCGTCCACGCGGAGTGCGTTGCAGNAATCCCTGTTGAATCAAGAAAGGTTCGTANACGTCTTCAAGAGTCTCTGGTTGCTCACCGACAGTTATCGACAATGTTGATAAACCAACAGGTCCGCCGACATGGGTCAGCGCAATTGATTCCAGAATCGAGCGGTCAACTTTATCTAGACCAAGTTCGTCAACTCCGAAAAGCGCTAACCCGTCGCGGGCAACCTCAANGTTGATATCTCCGTCAGCTCGCACCTCAGCAAAGTCTCGCACTCGACGGAGTAGGCGATTAGCTATGCGAGGTGTACCTCTACTTCTGCTGGCAATTTCGGCGGCACCATCAGAGTCGACTGTGACCGAGAGAATGCCGGCGGCTCGTTCAACTATCGACTGCAACTCTTCAGAGTCGTAGTAATCAAGTCTTTCGACNAGGCCGAAGCGATCCCTAAGCGGCCCTGCGATCAGTCCGGTTCTTGTTGTTGCGCCGACCAATGTAAATGGCGGCAGGTCAAAGCGAATCGAACGCGCCGCTGGCCCTTTACCGAGCACNACGTCCAACTGAAAATCTTCCATAGCTGGGTAGAGCACTTCCTCCACCTGTTTGGGGAGGCGGTGGATTTCATCGATGAACAGCACATCACGATCTGAAAGATTGGTGAGAATTGCAGCAAGGTCACCTGCTCGTTCAATAGCCGGTCCCGAGGTGACGTGCATTGTCACCTCAAGTTCGGCAGCGACTATTCCTGCCAGAGTCGTTTTTCCGAGACCAGGGGGGCCGGCGAACAGCAGGTGGTCGGGTGTTTGCTCTCTGCCGCGGGCTGCCTCCAACAACACCCCTAAATGTTNCTTAAGTTCTGCTTGGCCGACGAATTCGTCGAGTCGACGTGGACGCAAACCAGCCTCGTCATTGTCCTCTCTAACGAGATCGGCACTTAGTACTTCGTCCCGTTCTTCGCTCTCACCTCGACGAAAACCTTCTTCTCGACCCCATGCATCTTCGCTCATTGGCGGTTCATCCGTCGGAGCGCTTCACGCANCATCGTTGGAGTGTCATCNCCNTGAAGATCTTCGACGGCGTGACGTACTTCATCAGGCCCAAAACCCATCTGGATGAGAGCTTCGCGGACATCGGTCAGTGCCGATGAGGTGACTGCCGGGTCAGAAGTCAATCCATCGATCTCGTAACCTGCAACGTCGAGCCGGTTCTTGAGTTCTAAAACCATTCTCTGAGCAGTTTTCTTNCCAACTCCAGGTACTAGGCACAAAGCGTCAACGTCTTCAGTCGCCACTGCCTGACGAAGTTCGTCTGGCGGCAANGTAGCGAGTACCGCCATGCCCAATGCTGGACCGACACCATGAGCGCCGATGACTGACTCGAAACATTTACGTTCGATCAATGTTGCAAAACCATAAAGTTGTTGGTCGTCTTCGCGTATGTGGTGGTGGATATGCACAAACGCTTCGGCCCCAACATCTGATAGGTCACCGAGAGTTCTGGGATTGACGCTAACCCTGTATCCAACTCCGGCCACTTCAATANCGATCTCCCCGTCAGGGTCCTTGTCCACAACTGANCCGCGAAGCGAGCCGATCATGACAGCTTCGAGCTCTTGGCCAGTTGTCGAGTCGCCCGATGAGCTAGATGACAGAGCGCGACGGCTGCCGCGTCAGCAGCATCTGGTGGCGATGGCAGTTCGGGCAATCTAAGCAACGACTGCACCATACGTTGCATTTGCTCTTTGTTAGCGCCTCCCCAGCCTGCAACGGCGTCCTTAACCTGATTAGGGGTGTAGTCGACTACTTCAGCTCCTGCCGAATGNCCNATAGCCATTGCTAAGCCNCTTACTTGAGCGACTCCCATAGCNGTNCGGGCGTTGACTTGNAAAAAGACGCGTTCTATCGCGACGACGTCCGGCTTATGTTCTTCAACTAGCTTGACAAATTCGTCGTGAATCCAGGCCAAACGTTCAGCCGTAGGAGCCTTAGCTGGTGTTCTTATGACACCGATTGCTACAGCTTCAGCTTTCCGCCCTGACTGCTCCACAACGCCATAACCGCAACGCGACAAGCCAGGATCGATACCTAAAACGAACACAGGTTCGATTGTACATGACGAGGTCGGCGGTACCGATCAGCCCTTGGCGAGTTCTGCCAATACCTGGTCAGGAACATCAAAATTAGCGTAGACCCCTTGCACGTCGTCATGATCATCAAGCGCATCCATTACCGCCAAAACTTGTGCAGCCTCGCCACTCGACAAGAGTTCAACAACGTTTTGTGGCAAGTAGGTCAGATCTGTTGATGAAACCTCAATCCCGGACTCTTCAAGCGCTTCTCTTACCGAGATTGTGTCTGATGGATCCGTGGTGACTCTCCATACTTCGCCTTCCGCCACAACATCTTCAGCGCCAGCTTCGAGAGCGGCCATCATGACTTGATCTTCGTCTGCCGACCCTGGGACCAGGACCACTCCTTTGCGGTCGAATTGCCATGCGACGGCTCCAGGCTCGGCAAGGGAGCCTCCGGCTCGAGTAAACACGCTGCGAATTTCGGCTCCAGTTCTATTTCTGTTATCAGTGAGGACATCAACGAACATCGCAACCCCATGGGGTGCGTAACCTTCATACGTGACTTGCTCGTAGTTGACGCCCTCAAGTTCGCCGGTTCCACGTTTGATAGCCCGTTCAATAGTGTCAAGAGGCACTGAATTATCACGCGCCTTCTGATACATAGTCCGGAGAGTTGCGTTGGACTCTAGGTCTCCCCCGCCTTCACGGGCTGCTACTTCGACCTGTCGAATGAGTTTGGCGAAAAGTTTTCCGCGAGCTTTGTCAGCTGCACCTTTCTTATGTTTGATGGTCGCCCATTTGGAATGCCCGGACACTTCGATACCTCCGGGCCACATTCTGCCACTCTCACGAGAAGAATTGGACGCCGATGCAACAGCCGGTCGTGGCTTCAGCTTCGCTACAGACGCTCTAAGAACATCTGATGGAGTCGCAAATCATCTGTTAATTCGGGGTGGAAGCTGGTGACCATGACGTTTTCTTGCCGACAAAACACTGGTGTTTCTTCGCCGGTATCTCGTTTGACGCTGGCAAGTATTTCCACTGACGGGTTAAGTATTTGTGCCCCCGGCGCTCGAATAAAGACCCCCGGAAAAGGGTCTTCGAGGTCTTTGATATGCAAGTCTGTTTCGAAACTTGCTATTTGACGACCGAACGCATTTCGACGAACGGCTATATCGATTCGAGCGAAACTTCGCTGGTCAGATCGACCGTCTAAAACTTCTTTTGCTAGAAGAATCATTCCAGCACACGTGCCTAGAACGGGAAGCCCGTCAGCCAAAAGTTCTGACAAAGGTTCGAAGGTTTTGCTTGATTCTAAGAGCATTGAGATAGTGGTTGACTCGCCACCGGGGATAACTATTCCGTCGAGGCCATCCAAGTCTTTAGGTAATCTGACTTGACGGACAGTCGTTCCGAGTTTGCCTAACGCGTCGGTGTGTTCTCTTGAGGCGCCTTGTAACGCCAAGACTCCGACTATCGGTGACAATTTACTTTTCTACCAGCCGCGTTCGGCGAGCTTCGTATCAAGTTCACCGATTTCTAGGCCGGGCATTGCGTCTCCGAGTCCTCGACTTACTTTGGCAACCATTGTTGGGTCTCTGAAGTGAGTTGTCGCTTCGACAATTGCTTTCGCTCGGGGCGCTGGGTCTTCACTTTTGAAGATCCCTGATCCAACAAAAACAGCTTCCGCTCCGAGTTGCATCACAAGAGACGCGTCAGCGGGAGTGGCAATACCTCCGGCGCAAAACATTGGTACGGGCAAAGATCCGGTCTCTGCTACCTCTTGAACCAAGCCCAACGGGGCTTGTAGTTGTTTAGCCCAGTCAAAAAGTTCTGCTTGGTCTGCTTGGGTGATCTTTCGTATATCACCCAGGATTGATCGGAGGTGACGCACCGCTTCAACAATGTTGCCAGTCCCAGCTTCGCCCTTTGAACGGATCATGCAGGCGCCTTCGGAAATACGACGGAGAGCCTCCCCTAGGTTCGTCGCTCCGCAGACGAAAGGAACTGTGAATGACCATTTGTCGATGTGGTGTGCTTCGTCGGCGGGTGTNAGNACTTCAGATTCGTCGACGTAATCNACNCCNAGTGATTCAAGAATTTGNGCTTCAGCAAAGTGNCCTATCCGNGCTTTTGCCATCACAGGGATAGTGACTGCTTGTTGTATNCCTTCAACCATGGCGGGGTCGCTCATGCGCGCTACTCCNCCGTCNCGTCGAATATCAGCGGGCACTCGTTCGAGNGCCATCACCGCGACCGCACCAGCGTCTTCTGCAATCTTCGCTTCAGCGGGGGTGACCACATCCATGATGACGCCTCCGCGAAGCATGTCAGCTAATCCTCGCTTCACGCGCACAGTGCCAACTTGTGAATTCGATTCACTCGTACTATCTGCCATGCTTCCAGTCTAAGCCGGTGAGGTGCAGAACAAGTCGCTTNGCTTAGTCGTCGGCGTCAATGATTGTCGCTGTGTCGCGAGGCGCTAATAAAATCCAGGTAGCGCCAGGCGCCATTGCGATGGCTTTTCCGGTTTCGTCAACGAATTGTGTCTGAACGGTGATGTTTGGNTTCACCCAGCGTCCCTCAGTNATTTGNCCGTCTTTCAGTATCCAAGCCGTTCCGGATCCTTCGGAAAGCCGGGCAACTGGAATTCGTGCGCCGTTGCNGTCAACTTCGTTGGTTAAGAGATATTTCGTGAATTGGATAATGACATTTTGTGCGGCTACTTCGACTTCATCGCCGCTTCTATCCAACGCTAGGTGTCTGTTCCCGTTCTGAAATCTCTGCCATTTGTTCTGGTCGTCGACCCAGCGGAATGACACCTCCACCGAGCCCCAATTCACTTCTACCCCTAGTACCTTTCGACCGGTTTCATACTCTCGCAGTGACTCGCGGAACGGCCATAGCGGCTCCACCGGTGATGATTTATCCTCGACTTTTTCNAATAACTGTGCTGACCGTGCCCATAAGTTACTTGGAGCGGGCCTGTCATCCTTGCGCCAATATTGCGCCGGGTTTCGGTACAAACCGACNTCCCTAATTGCGACCGTGTCTAGTAATCGACGGAACGCCCAATTCGAACCACTCCATCCAAAAAGTGCTCCATCGAAGGGCATGAGTAGCGGAATGTCNCTTGAACGNCCCGATCGAATCGGGCCAACAAATTCGGGAACTTGAGAATGGAAAATGGCAAGGAATCTCGTCAGGCCTCCTTCTACTAATTCTTCAAAGACGATGTCTGCTTCTTGGATGCCTTGCTGCGGCACGGCTGACGGCGCGTTGTCAATTTTTAATGCGAGTTGGGGTGCTACCAGTACCGATGGGTCGACTGGAGTTCCTCGGTATGGCGCAATGGGTCCCCTCGCTAACTCTTCGTCTGGAGCCTGNTCCGAGGTTGTGGTGAGCGAAGAATCGGGCACCGATGTCGGCGCCGCAACAGAAAGTTTGGCGTCTTTTTGGGATGATGCCAAGGTTGTGGTGGTCGTCGAGCTAGATCCAAGAGCTGTTGACTCGGGTTCTTTCGCTGCATAGGCGTCGGGTGCGTCAGCAGCACATGCGGTGAGAAGCAGAGAACATAACCCGATAGCAACGCCGCTCAATTTCATCGGTGCATCACATTTCGCGCAGCGCCGTCGCTCGAGCTTCGACTGTTGGTCGATTGGTGTTCGATGTGGAGGGGAAAAGCCACAGTGAGTCGAGAGTTGAACTGACCTCTGGGACCAAGGTCCGATTTTCCATCAGTTCGATTGCTTCGACCATCCCTGGTGGGTAACGGGTTATACCTGTGCCGGCGACATCCCCCGCAAAATCGTGGCCCGGGTCGACTTGCAGACCCATCTTTTGTTTCAGAGGCCCTCCGAGAAGGGAGACCGGTCGAATTCGAAACGATGAGAGTCTCATTGACAGGCCGAAAGTTGTGATTGCGGTAGTCGCCAACGCTGTTCTGTAGCTCGCTATCTGAGAAATTCGGTTGGCGAGGACAGCTTCCAATTGGATACGAGTAGCAACTTCGAGGAGGCCGGTCGTGATAATGAGCGTTGAATGGTCAGCCGATCGTCCTAGAGCTGCGATGTTGCGGCTTTCCGTCGGAAGAATGTGGATTTGTGGGGGGGATGTACCAGTCGAGAGACATAGACCCTCGATCAAGTTGACGAGTCGAGGTTGTTCTCCTTCGCCNACCTGAGTGCCGGGCAAATTCTCTAAAATGCGTCGTTCACTGGTCTTACTAGCCCAAAGCAACCAGATTGCCATCAGCAGCGCTGGCCCTGACGCGACCCAAATCGTTGACGAAATGACAAGCAGGACTAGNAACACAAGCCCTGCCAACATCAGAACGGATAGCCCAAACANAGCCGTCACTAGACCTGCGCGTCGTCGGTTNTTGTCGCTCAGGTTGTCCATATATATTCCGTGTCTCCAATATTTCCCGGCAACTGTGTGTCGCAGTGTACGGCGCGAACCAGANAGCGCTTGTGACTATTCACAGACTCTGGTCCCCTTCAACGCCAAGTTTGAATGGCCAACCCATGCGACTTAACTCACCGCGCCATCCACCCCTGTGGGGGTCTTGNCGTTCAATATCTATCGCCCGCTCATAGATGTCGACATACATTGTNGCCAGTCGATCCATGGAAAATTCCGACACCCGTTTACTTCNGGATTCACAAAGTTGATCAGCTAATTCCCGATTTTCNATGACCTTTAACAGGCCATCGCTCAGGGCCTCCACGTCGCCAGGCGGCACAAGGTGTGCCTCGTCACCCATAGCTGCAACGTTTCGGTATCCGGGCAAATCACTCGCTACTACTGGAGTACCTGCGGCCATCGCTTCTAGCAGCACAATCCCAAAACTCTCTCCTCGAAGCGAGGGGGCACAAAACACGTCTGCACCTTTTATTCGTTGCATCTTCTCTTCGTCACTGACTTCTCCAAGCCACTGCAGGCGTTGGTCTCCTGCGTACCTCGACCGCAATTCNTCTGTTTGGGGGCCGTCGGACATGATCCACAGCGTCNCATTTTGCGGCAGAGACGCCATCGCTTCAAGNAGAACCTCTAGGCCCTTGCGTGGTTCGTGCCGACCGACGTATGCAATGGTTGGACCATCGNATTTTGTTGGCGTGGCATCNACGAAGTTGTCTACTTCTATCCCATTGAAGACAATTTCATAGGTTCCCCCAAGTGCTTCATGTGCCATGTCTCGAGCATCTTGAGAGACTGCGGTTCGAATGTTCATCCGCGTCGCTAGCCACTTAACTCCAGGCGTGAGATAAGCCTTGCTTCCTCCAGCGGCATGCCAAGTCCCNACGATTGGCGCGCTTCTCAAGAACAATGCAGTTTGGCAGGGACCAGGACAAATGGGTTCNTGAATATGNATGACATCAAATTCTTCGTCGCGGAACGCTCTAATCGTCCTNAGCGTGCAGGCCAGATCTGGGGCGATGGGAGCGATAGAACCGTTAGCGAAGGTGGGGATACTCGCACCCAGCGACGTGACTCCTGTTTCAGGGGGTGCTCCATCGCAAGGGCCCANAACTCGCACCTTGTGTCCGAGCCGGTTCAATGCTCTGGAAAGCGCGAGAACCTGACTCTGTACCCCTCCGGGGATGCTGAGGCTATACGGCGAGATAATTCCGATTCTCACATCAAGTAACGCTAGGTGATGATGTGCGCTCTCCACAGCGGAATTTGAAGCCAGTCATGTTTGGTCCACAAAATCNCTGGGCCAATTCGGTTGGAATAGATGCCACTGTTCAGGGTCCCGGCGAATCAGAAATTCTAATTCTTCAGCAAGTTGACTGGTTACTCGCACGACGTCTTCTTTGATGGTTCCACTCCTACTGNCATCAAGTGGGGGTCTCACGAGACCTAGGTGCTTTCCGTTTGGTTCGAAGTAAACCGCAGTTGGCAGGATGACAGCCCCTGTCCGTAAAGCCATGAGGGCGGGCCCACCTGGAAGAGTTGTTCGTTCACCCATGAAGGTCACTTCGACTCCTCCCCCTGAGATATCTCGATCACAGAGCAAGCAAACAATTTCGTTCCTCTTTAGAGCAGCGGCTATCTCAGTCCCAGCAGACGGACTGAGTGGCACTACGTTCATTCCTAGCTTCGAACGAAAGTTGGCAAACCACGAAAATAATTGCGGTGGTTCGATCGGCTCAACGACAACTGTGATCGGTAATTTGTTCACAGTCGCCATCCAAAAGCCCGCCCACTCCCATCCTCCTAGATGCGGTAGGGCAAGTATCACTCCATTGCCACGACTCAAAGCTTCNTCAACAAATCGATAGTCGGGTACTTCTATGCCTTTTGATAATTGTTCGCCACTGCGCGTCGGAAGTCGGAAAGATTCCACCCAATATCGGGCATATGAAGCAAAGGCCTTTCGGGCTGCGGTATTGACTACTTTGTCTCCTTGACCGGGACCCAACGATCGTCTCATGTGGCGTTGAACCGTTAAACGTTTCTTCCTCAACACCCAACTAAGTGGGAACGCAGCAATTGATGGCAACACATCAGCAACGGGGCCGGGCAAACTTCGCGCCGCCAAGGCTCCCAGTCGATAGAGCGCTGTCACACCCTGTCCTCTCAAGGTCAACTCTTGCTATTTGCATCAGGCATGTCGACAGTCGCCTGCCGCCAGACCTTAGAAAACCGTTGAATTGCGGTAAGCGAGGTAAGAGCAAGCATGACCCACAGCACGGGAATTAGTAACACCTGAAAACAAAGACCGAATCCAAGAACAACCATCCGTTCGGCCCGTTCCATGAGGCCGCCCTTTGCGTCGTAGCCCAATAGCTCAGCTTTTGCTCTCTCGTAACTAATCAAGGAGGAAACACCTAACACGGCCATTGGCAAGAGCATGATTGTCCCGCCTTCACTCTCCGCTAGGTGCCATGCGATACCACATAGCAAAAGACCATCTGTTACCCGGTCAGCTGTTGAGTCAAAGAAGGCCCCACGTTTTGAAGAGGTGCCAGCAGCAGCGGCGACAGCGCCGTCTAGTAGATCAGGAACAGCAGTCAGGATTAGGAAAGCAAGCCCTAGTTGTAATTGGCCTCGGCCTATGAGGACACACGCTGCCACTGACATCGCAAGACCTACACAGGTCAGAAAGTTGGCGCTGACTCCTAGCCGAACAAGGA
>PAVP01000029.1 GCA_002713975.1 Acidimicrobiaceae bacterium
TAGATGGTTTCCTCGAGGAGCGGCGCGATCAACACGATCAGAACCAACTGCTCGCTGACCGACCACTGTTCCAATTCGGATTCAAGGATGCTTTCATATCCCGCTGCTTCGGAAAGGGCACTGAAAATTTGCCACGCAATGATGGAACCCAAGAATCCAATGCCCAAAAGTTTTAGTAAACCGCTGATCACGCCACGTGGGTGTGGCATTTCGTCCCAGTCGGGATTGAGAATAAACTTGGGGCCGATTGTGGGGCGTTTCGAGTCAGACACTGTCGGAAGGTTTCTTCGGCTCCGGGTAGAGATGTCGAAGGCTTCCTGGTCGAATACGGCCCGCTTCAATAAATGCTTCGACATCGAGGGCTTTTAGTCGTATGACCCGTCCGAGTCGATAGGCAGGAAGACGGTCCTCATCAATAAACCGATAGAGCGTGCGTTGGGTCACACCAATACGGTGAGCAGCGTCTTTGCTTGACAACCAGGCGTCCGTCTGAGCAACCATTGATTCATGCTACGCCCAGCCCGCGTGATAAAGGATGGTGGAACCGGGATTGCTCATCAACGCAGCCTGACAGCTACCTCGTTGGCAAGGAGCCTTCCCTCTGCGGTCAGTTTCAAATTGCCATCGACGTCGGCTGGTTGGGTGAGGTGCCGAACTTCATATGGAATGAATTCTTCGGGAACACCACTGCTCGTTCTCAAAGCAAGTTGTCTTCCTTCAAGTGCCCAACCTTCGACGTCTAACTGTTCTGCGCCTGCTTCTACCGAAGAATTTTCGGAGATTGCACTTATGAACCGCTCGGGTGTTCGGATACTCCAAAATCTCCTATGCCCGATATGGCTGTGTGCTGCTACCCCCAAGCCTAAGTATTCTTCTTGATTCCAATAGAGGAGATTATGTCGGGACTCTTTATCGGATTGAGCCCAGTTGGAAATCTCGTAATTTGAATACCCGGCATCTGTTAGACGACGATCAGCTTCAATGTATTTGTCGGCTTGATCATCGTCGTCGGGGTGTCTCTCGACATCTGTTGCTAGCGGTGTTCCTGGTTCCACGGTTAACGCATAGGTGCTGAGGTGATTTGGTTCCAGAGATAGAGCTTGCTCCAGGCTCCTTCGCCAGTCTTCGTTGGTTTCTCCTTGGGCTCCATATATGAGGTCAAAGTTGATGTTGGTGATTCCTGCAGATCGAATTTTCTTGACTGCTGTTTGCACATTTTTGGGGTCATGTTCTCGACCAAGCGACTCGAGGACATGGGGAACCATGGATTGAACACCGAGGCTGATTCGGTTGACTCCGGCATGGACATAGGTTTCGAGTTGGTCGCTGTTGACTAGGTCGGGGTTGCATTCAACGGTGAATTCACTGTCGTCAGCTATCGGGAGTTCCGCGACAACATCCATCAGAAGTTCTGCTGGGACAAGGTTGGGGGTTCCTCCACCGATGAAGACCGATGTGATTAAGGGCATCTCCGAAGCCCAATTCCGTGCTTGGGTTTTACAAGCCGCTAGATATTGGTCGATCAGATGTTCTCGATCGGTCCAGGTTGCAAACGAGCAGTAGTCACAACGACGTGAACAAAACGGGACATGGATGTAGAGACCAAACTTCTTTACGTCTTCTTGGTTCATTAGAAAAGGCTGTTCTGCATGATGAACTCGTCGATTTCGAAGTCGCCGGTTTCGAGCGGGTGTGTCAAAAGCGGCTGAAGGTCAAGCAGGAAGTTCTCTGTGAATCCCGTCCTATTACATGTTGCGAGTCTCCCAACCATGGATTTGATAGTGAACTCGTGAGCTCCTTGGTTGATGACTGTGGGGTAGCTAACCAAATCGGTCCAGGCTTGGTCTTCGATTCGTTGATTTGACCATCGTTCGTCAAGTAACGATCCTTTGGCTCCGACTTCTTTGGTAAGAAACTTTTTGATTTCGTTCGCCAGCTGATTGAGCCGGCTCTCAAGTTCTTCGTCCGGCAAGGGTTGCAGGTGCCCGGCAAATTTCTTTCTTGTGTCGACTGCCTGGCGTATGCCTAGTCTTTCGGTGATTGAGTCCTCAAGTTCTCGGACAAAGAACCCGTCATCTGCTTGTGCGAGGTAGCTCGCGTACCAGGCTCCTTGTTCCACCAGTCTGTTGCCTCCTGTAAGCCCTCTGGTGGTGCCGACTTTGGTTGATCCGTCACGAAATATGGCGACATAGAGTCGGTGNGGGTGGGTGAGGTATGCGGCCATGGCTTTACCGATTGCGTCGCGTCCTCTTCGATGAGCTTGATGCATATTTGCGGCTGCGATGTTGTCCTTAGTCTGACATCGTTCGCATTGGCGCGCNCTAACTGCGGGTGAGTCGCATTGCACNCTGGTTGATCCGTCTTCGGAGCGNTCAACNGTTCCAATGCACTGCCGNTCNCGNCCGGCGNCNACGCGGAACCTGAGTTCGAGNTCNTTGGCGNTCATCAATTGTGATGACTCTTGGCCTTGAACTCGGAATNGNAAGAAAGGTTCTTCGGCGTGCCAATTGATGGCGGTGAGGTAAAAGGGGAAGTCGGTTTCTGTGTTCATCTCGGCGGTGAGATACTTGTTAGGCACCCAGTCGAACGCCGAGTTGGTCGAGTCGGTCCGCTATTTCATCTATNCCTGTGTCNAGGATGCATGCAATGGTTCGAAGNTCATCTCGNCGAATGGTNAGTGAGGANCCGTTGAACTCNCGNCGTTGNGCCTGGATCATCGCTAGGAACCGCCCTAGTACAGCAGCCTCNGCNCCAGGAACTCGTGCTAGCCGATCAAGATCGATTGTCACCTGTTGNTCAAGGCTCATAGCNGNNTCTTCNGTGACNCCGTCTCCTCGNGGGAGTAGCTGNCCTACCGGGACNTCATANAAGTGTGCGAGTCGCGAGAGCCGTGGNACCGATATNGCNCGNTCCCCTCGTTCGTATGCGCCAAGNACNGAAGCTTTGAATTCGTGNCCNGANTCTGCNTCTACTTCTTGAAGNGACATCCGTTTTTGTCGGCGGACAAGTCGGAGGCGTTCGCCGACTTTNAAGCTGTAGTTCTCTCCATCNAGTTGNTCTTCGTTAAGGCCTGNGTCAGACATGTCCACCCCCGATCATCGTTTGATTAAGAGTGACCATAGTTCACGGAGAGTGGTTGTCCAGTAAGTCTGCGCGAAGTAGCGACAGTNCTGACGCCGCCGNGACCGCTGCTGTTTCTGCNCGAAGCACCGANGGGCCNANCGAGACTGTTCNTCGNTCTGCTACTTCANTGGGATCCCANCCNCCTTCGGGNCCTATATAGATGGTCGATTGCTTTAACGTGATNCTGTCGCCATGTCGATGGGCGAGCGACACTCCCGGCTCTGAAGCTGCGTGTTTGATNTCGTTGATCGGTTTGATTTCAGGAATTCTTACNTGTCGAGATTGCATGGCTGCTTCCCGAGCTATGCGTGNGAGGCGGCGGTGTTGCTGTTCTGCTTTTGTTGAATTCCACTTAACNACTGACCGTTGTGAACTNAGTAGGTGAATTTCGTCGACTCCGAGTTCGGTAAGTTTTTGGATGATCCAGCTAGGTCGATCTCCCTTAGGGACGACAAATCCNATGGTTATTGGTGTTGATGGTGGTGGGACAGTGACGATTCCNCCGGTGGTTTCAATGCTGGTACCNAAAATTGCTGGNCACCACTGGTCGATTCCATCGCCGANGGTAAGNGGGTCTCCCGGCTTGAGTCGCAATACGCGGTGCAGGTGGTGCNGGTCTTCGTCGGATAGTTCGGGTGCTTGGAGGTTGCTGACGAAGACGTGAGGGCCGTTCGTTCCATCGGGGAGGGAACCCATGGTCTATTGGAATGCTGCGCGAATTTTTCCAAGGACCGTACGGTCGCCTGGATCCGCAACGTTCTCTCCACGCTGCTGTGCTATTTCACGGAGTTGCTCTTCGTCATCTTTAGAGAGTTTGGATGGGATTTCAACCTGGACTGAGAGTATTAGGTCACCTCTTCCTCTTCCTCGACCTTCTAACCGGGGAACACCATGGTCGCGTAGTCGAAAGATTTCTCCTGGCTGAGTTCCGGGAGGTATGGCCAGTTCGATTGTGTCGTCAAGTGTTTCAAAGTTGATTCGCGCTCCTAGAGCTGCTTGCAACATGGTCACAGGGAGTTCTGCGTACAGGGTGTCGCCATCTCGGTTGAATTTGTCGGAAGTTGCGACTCTGAGATGGACGTAAAGGTCTCCGTGAGTTCCGCCTCTAGGGCCGGCAGCTCCGCGTCCTGTTAGTCGAAGCGTTGACCCGGTGTCGACGCCTGCTGGCACTCGGACCTCGTACGACATCGATTCCCGGTACCGNCCTTCTCCTCGACATTGGCGACANGGTGTCGGTATTTCCTCACCCAATCCTCCACATCGTGGGCAGTGGACNGTGGTGACCATTTGCCCGAGNAGGCTTTGACGTANTTGGCGTACTTGGCCAGCTCCTTCGCATTCNGTGCAACGACGAGGNGNGGTGCCTTCNGCTGCTCCAGAGCCTGAACAATCTTCGCAACCCACGGCCGTTTGTAGNTCTACTTTTCGGTCGATACCAAATATTGCTTCTTCGAAACTTAAATCGAGCACTATTTCTTGGTCTTCNCCTGGTGGTGGGCCCGAAGGTCCTCTGGTTCNGCCTCCNCCGAAGGGATTTCCTCCGAAAAAGTTTTCNAATATGTCGTTCAGGTCGAAATTGAATGGATCCCCACCCATTCCACCGCTTCGTAACCCGTCGTGGCCGAATTGGTCGTAACGGGCCCGAGCATCGTCATCGGACAACACCGCGTACGCTTCGCTGACTTCTTTAAATTTTGCTTCGGCNTCTTGATCGTCTGGGTTGGCGTCGGGGTGATATTCACGTGCCAGCTTTCGGTANGCTCGCTTNAGGTCGTCNGCTGAAGCTCCGCGATCCACTCCTAACAACTCGTAGTAGTCAGTTGCCATGAGCTTCTTCAGTCCTCGTGTGCCTCACCTANGGACTCGCCAAGGCGACTACTAACTACGTGTACTGCAGCNAGAGCTTTTGGATAGTCCATNCGNGTTGGTCCCAGAACCCCGATGCTACCGACCTGTTCACCGTCGACCTTGTAAGGAGCGACAACTACTGCGCACTGTGCGAGAGGCGCAACTCCNGTTTCGGANCCAATGGCGACACTTAAACCGCGTTCTACAAGNTCTCCNAGGAGACTTACGACGATCAATTGTTCTTCTAGGACGGCAAGTACTGACTTCACCGTGGACACGGCATCNAATTGTCCGGCCATNTTCGCCGCGCCTCCAATGTAAAGGTCGCCGGCGTGAGTTGACGAGGGNGATATCGATGCCAGGGTGGTCGCTATGAGATTGTCGACTTCTGGTTGGCCCGTAGAGTCCACCTTGGGAATACTGCCCAAAGACGTTCCGACGAAGGCATCGCTTATGGCTNCGGATGCNGCTGCAAGGTGGTTAGGTTCGATTTGAGCGCCGCTNACGAGTTCNATCATTGANCGTTCGATNGANCCTGAAGANGTGACAATGACGAGGAGAAGTCGCCCAGAACCTAGGTCCACTAGTTGGACGGAACGAACGGTTGTGGGGTCATGTGTTGGGCCAACAACAATCGCTGCGTAGGCGGTGAGTTGGGAGAGCAACCGACTGGTGTCAGCGAGGCGTTGTTCGATTTGTCCTTGGGTGTGCCGGAAGAANGCACTGATCTGTCGAGCTTCTGTGTCGTCTAGGTGGCCGGGCCCAAGGTTGTCTACGAAATACCGGTATCCNGCGTCNGTTGGTATTCGTCCCGCGCTTGTGTGAGGTTGAGCAAGGTAGCCATCGGCTTCGAGGCTTGCCATTTCGTTTCGTATTGTTGCAGCCGATACGTCNAGGCCTGACAGGTCGGACACNGCGCGAGANCCAACTGGTTGGGCTGTGTCGATGAAACTTTCCACGACAGCTCGTAATACTGTCGCCTTGCGTTCGTCCACGTGCGGTCCCGTTCGCTGAGCTAACGATGATGTAGTGNTGAAATACTACGCGCATCTGTGNGGTCGAAGAACAGNCACCCATAAAGCGGGGTGTTAGTCNTCCAGTTTTANNGCNGAAACGAAGGCCTCATTGGGTACNTCGACNCGTCCGATGGCNTTCATTTTCTTTTTACCCTTCTTTTGTTGTTCCAGAAGNTTTCGTTTCCGCGTTATGTCACCGCCGTAGCATTTGGCGAGCACATCTTTTCGCTTTGCTTTCACCGTCTCTCTGGCGATGATCCTTCCNCCGATNGCTGCTTGGATCGGAACGTCGAACATTTGNCGGGGAATGAGTTCCCGCAGTTTTTCAGCCATTCGACGGCCGTAATCGTAGGCGGCGTCACTGTGCACAATTGTGGAGAACGCGTCTACTGGGTCACCGTTTAAGAGCACATCGACTTTTACAAGTTTGTCGACCTTGTATCCGGACGGTTCGTAGTCGAGACTTGCNTAGCCTTGGGTTCGACTCTTCAATTGATCGAAGAAGTCAGTCACGACTTCTGCGAGCGGCATTTCGTAATGAAGTTCNACTCGTTCGGGTGAGAGGTATTCCATTCGATCCATCGTGCCTCGTCGTCCNTGNCANAGTTCCATCACCGTTCCGGTGTAGTCCGCTGGGGTGAGGATGCTNATNCGAAGGATGGGTTCTTCAATTTCGGTGACAGTACCCATATCTGGAAGGTCTGACGGGTTGTCAACGTCAAGGGTCTGTCCATCGTCTGTCGTTACTTTGTAGGCAACAGAAGGGGCGGTGGCTATTAGAGAGAGATCGAATTCTCGTTCGAGTCGTTCCCGCACAATTTCCATGTGCAGCAGCCCTAGGAACCCACATCTGAATCCNAAGCCGAGCGCTCCAGACGTTTCTGGTTCGAACGTAATTGATGCGTCATTGAGTTTTAGNTTTTGGAGAGCTTCACGTAGGTCCGGGTATTCATCGCCGTCCACTGGATAGAGGCCGCAAAAGACCATCGGTTTAGGGTCTTCGTAGCCGTCGAGTGGGTGATCAGCAGAACCTGTGGCGGTGGTGACTGTCTCTCCAGACTTCGCTTGTCCTACATCTTTGATGCTGGCGATGAGATAACCGACTTCNCCGGGTCCAAGTTCATCGACTGGTGTGGTCGCTGGGGAACGCACACCAATTTCTTCGGCGTAATGAGTTCCTCCGGTCTGCATGAATTGAAGTTTGTCGTTGGTGCGGATTCGTCCATTCATGATCCGCATTGAGGACACGACACCTCGATATTGGTCAAAGTAAGAATCNAAAATNAGNGCCTGNAANGGNTCATCNANTTTGCCTTCAGGTGGGGGGATTCGCTCGACGATGGCGTCGAGGAGTTCGGTAATTCCTTCTCCCGTCTTTGCTGAAATCTCGAGTACTTCTTCTGCCGGCAACCCAAGGACGTTTTCGATCTCGGAGGCATAAAGAGCTGGGTCTGCGGCTGGTAGATCGATTTTGTTTAGCACCGGCACAATTTCCAGGTCGTTTTCAAGAGCTAGATAACAGTTCGCGAGAGTCTGCGCCTCAATACCTTGTGCGGCATCAACTAAAAGCACTACTCCTTCACATGCTGCAAGCGATCGACTGACCTCATAACCGAAGTCAACGTGACCGGGGGTGTCAATCAGGTGCAGAACATGCCCTTTCCATTCGACTCGGACGTTTTGAGCTTTGATTGTTATGCCGCGTTCGCGTTCTAGTTCCATTGAGTCGAGATATTGGGCGCGCATAGATCTCGCTTCAACAGCGCCAGTGATCTCCAGAATCCGGTCCGATAAGGTGGATTTTCCGTGATCTATGTGCGCGATGATCGAAAAGTTTCGTATTCGTGTGAGATCCATCTGTATGTGCAAGGTATCAACGAGAATTGGAATTCGGTGGCTCTAACCCCAGGAGTCACCGTTGAGGAAACTGAATGAGGGCTGCGGCATTACATAGTCGTGTTGCTAGCCTGAAGCAGTTGTCGCTTATAGCTATTGNGCTTCGGCAACGTCGGTTTGAGTTGNAGTAAGAGAAGGTCAAGTGGCAAATATTAAGAGCCAGATTAAGCGCAACCGCCAAAATGAGACTCGTCGTGTTCGNAACAAGGCTGTTCGAAGCGAATTGAAGACCCGAGAGAAGGCTGTTTTCGCTGCCATCGATGCTGGTGAGCCCACTGANGAACTTTTGCGCCTCGCACAAAANCGTCTTGATTCNGCNGCGTCTAGGGGCGTCATTCATCAAAATGAGGCGGCTCGGCGCAAATCCCGACTGAGTTCGAANGCTTCGGCTAACTGATTTAGTGGCTCAGTTGCGCTAAACGTGCAACGAGTATCTCCATGAGAATGTCNCCATCTAGGGCTGATTTTCCTCGAAGGTCCATGTCAGTTTTACTTAGTAGNTCTATTGCTCGACGGGTTTTATCTGGACCGAGTCGCCGCATCTGACTTAGGGCCTTTTTGGCGGGGAAGGTCGAGCCTTTCATTTCGAGGTGCACGGCAGCGTCTTTTTCGTTTGATATTTGGGTTCCATCGAGACGCAGGATTCGTTCGTAGTGGGTGTGGAGTGTTGCCATTATCTGAAGGGGATGGCGTCCGCCTGCGGCCATCATGCGTTGCACGACTTCGAGGGCTGTTTTNATTTCTCCGCGATCCAAAGCATCGGTNAGGTCCCATGGAGGGACTGCTCCTTCATCCCCNAGGAACGGGCCTACTTCTGTGGCTCCGAGTTTCGCGTCTGTGCCGTAGGCACCTTCAAGGATTTGCAACAATCCGGTAAGGCGAGCAACGTCTTCACCAAGATGTTCTGCGATGAGTTGTCGCGCGCTGGGATCTAGTTGGACAAGAGACGTGTCAAAGCGTTCCTGAAACCAGCTACTACGTGCCCGGCCGGTTCCTGGAGCACCGACCTTGATTTGTTCTCCATCAATGGCCTTGGCTGCCTCAATAAGTTTTTTTGGTACGGCTCCACTCCCCCACTCGATCACTAGGTCGGTGGTTGATGGGAGGTCACTTAACAGTTCGATTAGCGGCTTCAACTGGTCGACTTTGAACCGGTTGAACTCGCGGACGACAACCACACGACGGTCACTCAATAGCGGCGGTGTTTGCACTGCATCAACTACTTGTTCAATTGCGTATTCTTCGCCGCTGAGTTCTTCCAGTACCAGCGATCTATCTTGTGTGCCGACGAGTTCTTCGATACACGCTCGCACTGCCTCTGCGAGCAGCGAAGGCTCTGGCCCTGAGAATATTTTTGCGGATGCCTGAACCACGATCGCGACGTTAGCTTCCTAAATTGGTTGCTTCTGCGTTTCCGATTGCAACAGTTGGCTGTCTGCGTTGATTGTTTAGAACAGTGCTGTTGAGAGCTTGCGACGCCATTCGGCAGTTCTCGGGTCCTCCGCGCCCATTACTTCGAGGAGGTCAACAAATCGTTGNCGGGCGTCGTCATCATTCTTGACTTGACCAAGGAGTTCTCCGAGTTCTGCATCCAGTTCATCAGGTTCTCCTGAAATATCCGACGTTCTAGCTGTCGCTGCGACGCGTCGACTTTCAGCTGACTCCGGTATTCGTTCTAGGAGTGCAAGTCCTTCTTCAGTCCGACCATCACCCACTAGTAGTTCAGCAAGCGCGACAACCGCTTCTGGGTGATCGCTTTGAGTTTCGAGGGCTGCTCGCANTGAGAGTTCATCTCCGGCCTCAATGAGTGCATCGATATGGTTCTCTTCTTCAGTTGGTAGCAGACGAGTGACGAAATCTTGAAGCATGGGTTCGCCTTGGGCACCCATGAAACCGTCGACNGCTTGACCATCTTTGAACGCTACGACCATGGGTATCGACTGAACTTGGAAGGCCTGTGAAACGCCAGGGTTCTCGTCAACGTTAATTTTTACNCCGAGNACCTTGCCCNCTTGAGCGTCTATGACTTGTTCAAGCAGNGGNCCAAGGGTTTTGCAGGGTTCACACCAGGGCGCCCATAGGTCGACGATCACCGGCATTTCGTGACTCTTTTCGATGACCTGTTGTTCGAAGTCCTGGTCGGTGACGTCAATCATGTCGTTCCTTTCGGTTCTTTGAGTTGGGTTTTCGGTGGGCCTCGGTTCGGCCAAGATGTAGTTTCGGGGTGATATCGAGTTGAGGAGTGTTGTGGTTAAGGGTATTGAGGAAAAACCTGTGACGGCATGGTTGGCTGCTCGAGTTGAAAATTTGAGTTCACCACTCGCGTTTGAGCTCATCACGGGCGGCCATTCGAACCTCACCTATCGAGTCACCGATGGCGAGGGCCGCAAATGGGTTCTACGACGTCCACCTCTGGGCCATGTTTTGGCTGGGGCGCACGACATGGTCCGAGAACATCGGCTTCTGTCGTCTTTAGCTAACAGCGAGGTGCCAGTTCCTTCGGTTGTGGGGCTGTGCACGGATGCCGCGATTAATGGCGCCGATTTTTATGTAACCGATTTTGTCGAAGGTCACGTGTTGAGAGACCAGGAGTCTGCGAACGAGGTNCCCCTCGCACAACGACCTGTTGTCGGACATGAACTGGTAANGGCGTTAGCCGCGATTCATTCNGTTGACCTGGAGTCAACCGGTCTTGCTGACCTCGGGAAACGCGAGGATTATGTAGCNCGTCAANTGCGCACCTGGCTCCGNCAATTTAACGCTATGACGTCNAGAGATTTGCCGATCATCGAGCNAGTGCACGANGCATTNGCAGCCAATATTCCTCNGCAACACGAGGCCACTCTGATTCACGGAGATTTTCGNTTAGANAACTGTCTGGTCACNGGCGAGGGNGAAGTGGCNGCTGTGCTNGATTGGGAGATTTCTACCCTTGGCGACCCCNTGGCTGATTTAGGAATCTTGCTGGCTTACTGGAGCGAACCCAACGACAATTTCTTNCCTCTTGGGGATGCTGCAACCATCCATGAGGGATTCCCAGGCCGACAAGACCTTGTAGCCGAATACGAACGCGTCACCGGCCGGGACACCAGCGACATGGATTTCTTTTTTGCGTTCGCCAGTTGGCGTCTGGCTTGTATTTTGGANGGAGTCCACGCTCGATATGTGGGTGGCGCCAACGTAGAAATTCCCGAAGAAGTAGAAATTTTTCCGCACAGCGTCGTCCATCTAGCCGAACGTGCCGCTGAAATACTTGACGCATAGACAACTCCAGCTGAGACATGCCGCCGGACCTGAACTAAGTTCGTNGTTATGAAGATTGATGGCGGATTAGGCGTTGACAGCGGTTTTGACGGGATCATGGACAAGGCCCGNGAACAAGAAGAAATTGGGTATGACGGTCTGTGGGTTCCAGAGACAAGTCATGACCCNTTCACGATGCTNCCTTTGATGGCAGAAGCAACAGAGAANGTCGANCTAGGTACCAGCATCGTTGTNGGTTTCGCAAGAAACCCGATGGATTTGGCCTATAGCGCCAACGACATTCAGTTGATCTCTAAAGGTCGCTTTACTTTGGGTCTCGGCAGCCAAATAAAGGCACACATTACGAAACGTTTCTCAATGGAATGGTCAAAACCAGCTGCGCGAATGCGCGAAATGATCCTGGCGACGAAAGCCATTTGGAACAGTTGGAACACTGGAGAGAAGCTCGATTTCCGAGGCGACTTCTATCAACACACTTTGATGACCCCATTTTTCCATCCCGGCGAAAATCCCTACGGTGCTCCCCGTATGGCCCTCGCNGGAGTTGGTCCCCTCATGACCGAGGTCGCCGGAGAAACGTGCGACGTCTTTTTGGCTCACGGCTTTACGACCGAAAAGTATTTACGTGAAGAAACAGTCCCAGCGCTCGAGCGAGGTGCTGAGCGAGCGGGCCGAAGCTTGGCCGATGTAGAAATCTCAGGTCCTCTTTTCGTCGTCACAGGCAACAACGAAGATGAACTCGAAAAAGCGAAACAAGGGACCCGCCAACAAATCGCCTTTTATGGTTCAACGCCCGCCTATCGAGGCGTTCTGGAATGTCACGGCTGGGGTGATATGCAAACTGAACTCAATGCCCTTTCCAAAGAAGGTAAGTGGGTTGAGATGGGCAATCTTGTCGACGACGAGATACTTGANGCCTTCGCTGTAGTCGGCGAACCAGAACAGATAGCTGACGAACTGAAAACTCGTTTCGGTGACATAGTCCAACGTCTTAGCTTCTATGCCCCATACCGATCCGATGCAGAGCGGTGGCGCAAAGTGTTCGCCGATCTNAAGGCCTCGTAAATGATTGCGGATCTTCCTACCTCGGTNGAGATCCGTGAAGTCGGCCCCCGCGACGGGCTCCAAAACGAAACAACTATCCCTGTAGCGGAACGCATCGCTCTCATCGACGCTCTTTCCGCAACTGGCTTAACTGCTATTGAGGCAGCTTCGTTCGTCCACCCAAAGGCGATCCCACCTATGGCTGGNTCNGCTGAGGTAATGAAAGGCATCACNCGGGTCCCGGGAGTTCGTTACCGCGCCTTNGTGCCTAACGAACGCGGAGCAATGGACGCTTTGGAGTGCGATGCCGACGAACTTGAGGTGGTGATGTCGATTTCTGAGACNCATAACCGNAAGAACATNAATATGACTCCCGATGAGTCTGTNCAACAAATCATNGANNTGACAGCTTTGGCCCATCAAGAGGACACTCCAGTTGAAGCCATTCTGTCGACTGCTTTTGGCTGCGCTTACGAAGGCGATATTCCTCCTACAAGAGTTGCCCAGTACGCCCGCCGTGTTCTCGACTCGGGCGGAGTCGATGGGTTGTCATTTGGTGACACCAGTGGAATGGCGACACCAAGAGTTGTCGTTGAGTTGTTGGATGCCCTTGAAGAGGTGGAAATAGACGTTTCGCTGATCGGTTTACATTTTCACAACACCCGCAACACCGGGCTCGCAAATATCCTGGTCGCGATGCAACGGGGGGTGGCGCGCTTTGATGCGGCTATCGGAGGGTTGGGTGGTTGCCCCTACTCACCGGGAGCGACCGGGAACGTAGCCACTGAGGACGTCGTACATATGGTTGAGGACCTCGGCGCCACAACCGGCATCGACTTAGAGAGTCTTATTGGTTGCGGTCAACTAGCTGAACAGCTGGTCGGCCGTCAGCTGCCAGCCCAAGTCCTGCGTTCCGGGCCACGAACCAGAACCGTCGACGCTTAAGGTAACGATTAGGCGATGATCCCTTGTGTGTGTAGTTCGCGAATTTGTTCGTCGCTGTAGCTCGCGACTTCG
This sequence comes from Acidimicrobiaceae bacterium, assembly GCA_002713975.1. Taxonomy (GTDB): domain Bacteria; phylum Actinomycetota; class Acidimicrobiia; order Acidimicrobiales; family Poriferisodalaceae; genus MedAcidi-G3. The sequence goes on from PAVP01000029.1 coordinate 13,209, forward strand.
CTGAGTACTTTGTCGGTGTGTTGACCGAGTTCGGGTCCAGTGGAGGCGATTCTGCCCGGTGTACGTGAGAAATTCGGAACCGGTGCCGCCATCGGCACATCTTTACCCAACACTTGATCTTCGTAACGTTCAATGATTTGACGAGCAGCAAATTGAGGATCAGTCAGCATGTCTGGTGCGGTGAAGATTCGACCGTAAGGAATGGCGTTTGTATCGAGTATCGCCTCGAGCTCTTCCACCGGTAGCTCTGAAGTCCATGCTGCTATCAGGTCGTCAAGTTCTGTTTGGTTCACTCCCCTGCTTTCATGGTTTATGTAGCGAGGGTCGTCAGCTAAATCACTTCGGTTCATTGCTTCGCAGATACGGCGGAAGATGGCATCGGCGTTGCCTGCGATGAGGACGTCGGCGCCGTCAGCAGTTGGATACACATTTGATGGTGCAACTCTTGGTAGTACCGAGCCGGTGCGTCCTCGAATGTGGCCACCTAATTCAAAATCAGCGACGGTNGATTCCATNAAGGCGAANACTGCTTCGTATATNGCGACGTCGACNTCTTGGCCTTTNCCGCTGTGTTGTCGTTCGTTGAGCGCAGCCATCGTGCCAATCACAGCGAACAAGGAGGCGATGGCNTCGCCNAGGCTNATTCCNGCTCGGGTTGATTGNCGGTCNGGCCANCCTGTGGTGTGNCGGATNCCTCCCATGGCCTCACCAATCGATCCGAAGCCTGGGTCNGTTGCGCGAGGTCCTGTCTGCCCAAACCCTGAGACATGNGTCATGATCAATCCAGGGTTNTCTTTTGNGAGGTGTTCNTANCCCAGNTGCCATTCNGCTANTCGGCCGGGAGTGAAGTTTTCNANNACNACGTCNCTTTGCAGTGCNAGNTCTCGCNCTACNGCCCGCCCNTNANNNGATCGAAGATNNATCNCTANTGATTTTTTNTTTCGNGCTATNGCNGGCCACCAGAANCTGTGNCCTTCNNTGTCGCAGTGTCCCCATTTGCGCATTGGGTCGCCCACTTCTGGTGGTTCGACTTTGATGACTTCNGCNCCGTAGTCNCCGAGAAGTTGTCCCGCGAANGGTCCNGCNATGAANCTTCCNANTTCNANAACNCGAATACCGGAGAGNGGNCCGNTCACGTTAGGTGCCAAGTGGTGCGCAATCGCTTCCGCAGTCAATTTCGTTGGNNGNTTCNGGNNCNGCCGGACGGTGNAACACNCCTGANGTTGGNNTCACCTTTAGNTCCNCTCCCGNAANTNTGCAGTCGGCATCNACAATCATTGAGTAGCCGTCTGTTTCATANGGNGGCCACANNACCACNACTNTGGNTCNGTTTTCGANGTTGCGGGCNGCNGTCTTACTAATNGGGCAATAGATGCTGCCNTNTTCGAAGCGAAATGNCATGTGNGCGACATGGGAGGTTTCNTNGTCGCNNACGGTNAGTAGGAAAGCTGAGTNACCGAACCGTTCAAGCTCNNNNTCGAGTTGGTTNGGGNCAACNGGAATGCTCATGGNCAGAGCTTACGTCCCTANCCGNTNANATAGAAGCTGNAGTTGCATNACTCGGGCGCGCTGGTAGCTTGGGTTTCTCTTCGGGGCTATAGCTCAGTTGGTAGAGCACTTCCATGGCATGGAAGGGGTCAGGGGTTCAATTCCCCTTAGCTCCACGATCATCCTCACCTGAAGTAGTGATTCGGCAGAACAAGACGTTGGTCCGTCGCTTCCAGTTAAACGGAGACTGTCTCACTCTTGAGTCTTCGTATTTCAGCTAGGCCGCAACGTTCGGCGACCTTAATGAGCCACCACGCGGCATCGAAGTCGAGGCGTTTTGCGCCAAACCTCGCTGATGTTGGGAGGCCGTGGTGATTGTTGTGGTAACCCTCGCCTGATGTGATGGCAGCTAACCAATGCAAATTTGTTGCGCTATTGGCGTAAGGGCGGCGACCAAAAGTGTGACCCACCGCATTGATTGCTCCCGACAATAAAACATAGATAACAACATGAAACCCAAAGGCCAGAGGGCCTTGCCACCACCCCAGCCATAACGAAAGTAGAACCGTCGAGATAAGCAACCCGAGAGGCCCGCGGTCGAACATCAACCTGTCCCACTTGTCGGGGGCTAGGTCGCGGCCCCACTTTTCAACGGTCACCGGGTCATTGGCGACACGCCGGTACAACCAAAAATTCGTTAGTTGCACCCGCACCCATCCAAGCTGTGCTGGGGAATGGGGATCGGCTTCTTCATCAGTGAAGGCATGGTGTTTACGGTGAACCGCAGCCCATTCGCGTGCCTTTACTCCAGTGGTGAGCCAAAGGAAGAAGCGCAGAAAAAGAGCAAGCCCGGGCCGAAACTGCACTGCCTTATGTGCGAGCGACCGATGTAAGTACGCGGAAGTAGTAAGGGTGGAGACCTGTGTTACGGCGAAGCCGACGAGCAGAGGTGTAATGATTTGCACGGCAATCAGAACTAAAACTAGCCCAAGAATCGCCCACCGATGGCATTGCATTCATATGGCCTACCGACGGCGAATTCTGAAAGACTAACTATGTGAACCAAGATTCTGAAGTAACGGTCGACTACATCGACCAGATCGCTGTGGTCCGACTAAATCGCCCCGAACACCTCAACGCCTGGAATAACAAAATCTCTTCAGGTCTGGATGCTTCGCTGCGACAGGTTTCAGACAACTCGAATGTACGTGCTGTGATTATCACCGGTAACGGCCGGGCTTTTTGTGCTGGCGCGGATCTCTCAGGAGGTGGCGACACCTTCACCTCAGGCAGAGACCGTGATCAGGATGATACGAGTGAGGCTAGAACCCCTCAGTTTCTGCCACACCAGGTCACCAAACCAGTGATCGCGGCCATCAATGGGCCAGCCGTGGGTGTGGGCGCCACCTACCCGTTGATGTGTGATATCCGAATTGCTTCTGAAAGTGCTCGGATCGGTTTCGTCTTTAACCGTATTGGGATGCTGCCTGAACTTGGCTCTCACTCTCTGCTTCCAAGAATGGTGGGGTTTTCGAATGCAGCACAACTATTGATGGGCGGAGAAATTATCGACGCCCAGACTGCTCTTTCCATGGGTCTAGTTTCTGCAGTTCACCCAGATGATCAGCTCCTCGATCAAGCAATTGAACTTGCAACTCAACTTTGCGCAGCTGCTCCTGTTTCAGTGGCGGCGACCAAGCAGTTACTTTGGAGAGGTCTGTCTCTCAGTTGGGAAGAGATGCATCGAATGGAAACGCCTGTATTTGATTGGGTTGCTCAGCAACCCGATTCGGTTGAAGGTGTTACGGCCTTTTTAGAGAAACGCCCTCCGAACTGGGCGATGGATCCATCGGAGGATTTACCGAAGGAGTTATTTGATTGATATGGCAGGATTCGACCACTTCGCGCTCGCATGTCAAGACCTCACCGAAGGAGTTGATTTTGTGGAGTCGTTGACAGGGGTCCGGGCAGCTCCGGGCGGACCTCATCCAGGTGTGGGAACACACAACGCTTTGCTTTCACTAGGGACTGATGTCTATCTGGAAATCATCGCCATCGACCCCGATCAACCTGCACCAGATGGGCCTCGACCGTTCGGAATAGATGATCATGCTGGTCCTCGTTTAGCTGCGTTCGCTATTCACCCGGACCCAGGTGAATCCATTGAGTCTGTTGCTGAGACCATTAAGAATCATGGAACTGACCCCGGCCCGGTGTCGTCGATGAGTCGACGTAAACCTGATGGTGAGGAAATAAGTTGGCGGCTAACCCGCTCAAATAGGATCGGTCTTGTTCCTTTCGTCATTGATTGGGGCGACACTCCAAATCCGGCGACGGTGACGCCAACCGGGTGCTCACTGGTGTCGGTGGAGGGCTCTGATCCTCACGTATCTGAGATTTCGGACCTGCACCAAGCACTGGGTCTTATTACTAATGTCGCTGAAGGTCCGGCTTCCCTCAGAGTCATTTTGGACAGCCCTAATGGGCAGGTTTCGCTGCCTTAAGTGATTGAATCGCCGGTGTCTGATGCGGCGTTAATCCATGGGTGAAGGCTGGTCGGTCGTGTGGCGATCATCGCGATGGAGTTCCGCTGTTTCGGCAGGACCGAGGTGAGGATTCGTAGAAACAATTCGGCGGGTTTCAGAAGAATTTTTCGGATCTGCCATCCACGTAGATCCGCTGTTTCGTATGGCATGTTCAAGCCGTGATGGAAGTGGAACCCGTGGTCGCCGGTGGGGTCACAGGATCGAATAGTTTTCTTGAATTCCCGTTCGGTCCATCGGTAGACGTAATTAGGGATGGGCCCGTTTTCGAGACCTCCTGAACGACCACCTTGTGCGGCCACGGCCTCAAGTTCGTACTTCGAACTGAAACCGAAACGCACCGCTGCTCTCATCAACAGTGAGTCTCGGGCTTCGATTGCAATTACGCCGTTGATGCAAACTCTGTACATTTCGGTCAGCGCGCGGTGCGGTGATGTGCAGTGGTGCAAGCCATCGACGACGATCACCCACCGAAATGATTTGTTTTGGTAGCTGAGATTTTGGGCATCCTCATGGGCCCACTGATATGGCTCCAAATGTGACGAAGCTTCAACCGAATCGAGGTTCGTTATGGTGACGTTATCGAAGCCAAATTTCTTCAATAAGTCTCGTTCTGCTCTCCCGCCCGCAACAACGAGCAGATCATCGGAGAGTTTCAGTTGTCCTTGTTGGAGTGTCTCCTCAAAGACCTCGTGGACAAAGCGGCTACGCACTTCAAAGACGCTACACGCAGCAGTTTATCTCGCCTAGGGGTACACATATAAAGCGGCCTCAAGGGTTACTCTCAGCAATTGGAAACCCATTCGTATTGAGAGATCTTTTGCATTCCTATCCAGTCCGCCTTATCACCCCTGTATGCATCCTGGCGTTAGCGATCACCGCGTGCAGTGGCGCTGGGACCAGTCTCCTATCACGTTCGCCGACTTCGTCTACGACGACAGCACTAGCTGTGCCTGCCACCACAACCCTTCCGCCTCCTACGACAACCACATCCCCACCCGTAGCGACGACAACTGAGGCCCCACCGGTTCCAGTTGCCCAGTTCACCGGCGAAGAGCTATCGGACCCTATTTCACGCCCGGCGTTCTTGGTGAAAATCGATAATCATCAACAAGCGCGACCGCAATGGGGCATCAACCAAGCAGATGTGGTTTTCGAAGAATTAGTTGAGGGCAATATCACTCGGTTCGCAGCCATATTCCATAGTCGGAATGTGACCGATATTGGACCAGTGCGCTCAGCAAGAACTGGTGATTTCGAACTCCTTTCAAATCTCAATACACCACTATTTGGTAACTCAGGTGGAAACCCCACGGTCATGCGACTCCTTAACGAGGTTGACATGGTGCTAGTAGGAGACACCAACGTCGGGCGAGCGGCTTATAGACGCAGCGATGAACGCAAAGCGCCTCACAACTTATTGACGGGGACCGGTGAGATTTACGCAGCAGCTGATGGCCGCTGTGGCACTCCACCACAAATGTTCTCCTACAGAGACGCCAACGAAAGCTTGCCATCCTCAGCTCAACCAACAATTGCCATAGA
>PAVP01000030.1 GCA_002713975.1 Acidimicrobiaceae bacterium
GGGAAGAGGCGTTGTGTGGCAGGTCTCCTGCCGCTCCGCCCTCGGACGACAGGAGAAACCCGATGAAAAAAGTCATATCCATAATCTGTGGCCTGATGATCTTGGCTGCCTGTGGTGACAGTGACCCAACGAGCCTGGGCGCTAACGCAGTCACTTTGGAGCCCACAGTTTCGGTTGAGACTGAGATGCCGGCACAAAATCAGGAAACGGCAGAACCCGACGAATCTGAAGTCGTTCAGCCGTCGATCGATTACCCGACAGCCATTGTGTCTTTGTCACCAACTGCGACGGAGATGCTGTTCGCTATTGGTGCAGGAGAGCAAGTGGTTGCGGTTGATAATTACAGTTACTGGCCACCCCAGGCACCCGTCGTCGATGATCTATCCGGATGGAACCCCAACGTTGAAGCAATTGCCTCTTTCGAACCTGATCTGGTAATCCTCAGCGACACCGGGGTGCAAGAAGAACTCGAGCTTTTGGGCATAAGGGTCTACGTGGCGGCTGCTGCCGTTGAGTTAGAGGACGTCTACAGTCANTTGGGGGAGATCGGCGANNTCACCGGAAACAGNCAAGGTTCCTCAATGGTNGTTGNTCAGATGAGAGAGCAGATTGAGGAGATCCTCGACGCCATCCAAATGCCCAGCGACTCGTTGACCTATTTCCACGAGCTTGATGACACCTTGTATTCGGTAACGAGTTCGACTTTTATCGGACAGATTTACACGATGACGGGCCTTAAGAATATTGCTGATCCGGCTGATGAGGATGGAACTGCGTGGGGNTATCCCCAACTAAGCGAAGAATTTATTCTTGAAGCCGACCCAGATATTATTTTCTTCGCAGACGCAACATGCTGTGCACAATCGGTAGCCACTATTAGTGCTCGTCCTGGTTGGTCTGAGCTGTCCGCAGTCCGCAACGGAAATGTTTTTGAAATGGATAGCGATATCAGTAGCCGTTGGGGCCCCCGCCTAATCGATTTTTTGGAAACGGTCGCAGATGCAGTTGCGACGGTAAATGCCCGTTAGGCAGCTCCTTGCTGGTGGTGTTGCACCCCGTCCCATGGGCGGGGGAGCGGAGAAATTTCGCGTTCCTGGTCTCTTAATTGGGTTTGTAGCAGTTGCTGTTGCGACAAGTGCCGGGGTGTTGATCGGTCCCGCAGATATCGATAGGACCGATGCTTTGAAGGAGCTACTCGATCGTTTGCCGTTTATCTCGGTTGACAGTGGACTGTCACCCATTCAAAAAAACATAATTTGGGAGGTCAGACTTCCTCGCGTAGCACTGGGGGCGTTGGTGGGCGGCACCTTGGCCTTGAGCGGGGCGAGTTACCAAGCTGTGTTCCGTAATCCGCTAGCGGACCCATATCTATTAGGTGCCGCGGCGGGAGCCGGNCTNGGAGCAACGGTCGCGATTGTCACCGGCTCTGGNGATGGCGTAGGTACCTTCGATCTGGTTCCACTTCTGGCATTTGTTGGCGCCCTAATAGCTGTAGCGCTTACTTACCTGCTGGGGTACAGCTCGGGAACCCAACGATCGCCCGCAGCGCTTTTACTTGCCGGAGTGGCGGTCGCAAGCTTCCTAACTGCCATTCAAACTTTTATTCAACAACAAAATGTTGAGACGATACGACAGGTTTACAGTTGGATTTTGGGACGCCTCAATACTGCTTCCTGGGACGAAGTTTCTCTACTGGCACCCTATGCGTTTGCATCGGGATTATTGATTCTGGTTTATCGCCGGGTCCTCGATGTCATGCGACTTGGCGATCTTGAAGCCTCTTCGCTAGGGATACGACCTCAATTAGTCAGGTTGGTTGTTATCTGTGCGGCTTCGCTAGGTACGGCCGCAGCAGTTGCAGTTAGCGGATTGATTGCCTTCGTTGGCATCATCGTCCCTCACACAGTTCGCTTAGTGGCTGGCGCGAGTAACCGGGTCGTTCTGCCTCTTTCGATTCTGTTTGGGGCGGCATTCCTAGTATTTGTTGACCTTCTAGGCCGAAGCCTTGCATCGCCAGCTGAGATTCCGATAGGCGTCATAACTGCCTTTTGCGGTGCACCATTCTTTGTGATCGTGTTGAGGTCAAGTAAGAGGACACTTGGATGAACCTATTTGTGGCCAACGAAGTCGGAGTGCGCATCGAGGACGTACCGATCCTGAGTGATGTTTCGCTCTCAGTTAACACCGGCGAGTGGGTATCGATNGTGGGCCCTAATGGTGCCGGAAAGACCACATTGCTATCGGTAATGGCTGGGTTACGGAAGGCTTCAGGCAGTCTCTCGATAGACGGACGAAACATCACCGATTTAACGCTCCGGGAAAGGGCCCGNCTACTCGCGTACGTGCCTCAGCATCCTGAAATTCCACCTGGGATGACGGTTAATAGTTATGTCCTGCTTGGCAGGACACCTCACCTCCCTTTTCTTGGAATGGAGGGGTCTCGCGATTTTCGTCTGGTTGAACAGGTACTAGAGCAATTTGATCTATCGAGTATGGGACAACGAACGCTTGAATCGTTGAGTGGTGGCGAGCTGCAGCGGTGCCACCTTGCTCGAGCCATTGCGCAAGCGACACCAATAGTTTTCCTAGATGAACCCACAACGGCTTTGGACCTAGGTCATCAGCAACAGGCCTTGGATCGAATTCGACTATTGCGAGAAGAACACCAAGTCACGGTCGTTATGACTATGCATGACCTCACGCTGGCGAGTCAGTACAGCGACCGAATAATTTTGATGTCCAAAGGCCGCATAGCGGTNGAAGGCAAGCCGGCTGAAGTTTTGGACCCAATCCGACTATCAGAGCTGTACGGCGCTCAGGTGAAAGTACTTCAGGTTGATGATCACCTTGTCGTAGTACCGAGTGTCTCGAAGGAGAATCCTTGATGAGTGAAACCCCGCCGACTCGCCCCCCCGATGTGCAAACTCGGAAGACAGCTCCCTCATTGGTGATCGTTAATACGGGTGATGGGAAAGGTAAGTCGTCTTCAGCGTTCGGTGTTGTGATTCGATCCGTTGCTAGAAATTGGAACGTTGCGGTCATCCAGTTCTTGAAGTCCGGTAATTGGAACACCGGCGAAGAGAGCGTGTGTCGTGAAAAACTAGGTGTCGACTGGTGGGCGATTGGAGAAGGTTTCAGCTGGGAGTCGGAAGATCTTTCTGAAGATGAAGCAGTAGCTCAGGCCGCATGGGCTCACGCAAAAAATTGCATTGCAAGCGGCGAATACCAACTTGTCGTTCTCGACGAAGTGACTTACCCCGCTAATTGGGGATGGATATCTAAAGAAGAACTTGTGTCCGCAGTAATCGGCCGCCCTGAAAAAACCAACATTGTGATGACAGGCCGTGACGCGCCGCCNGAGTTTGTGGAGATTGCCGACACAGTCACCGAAATGCACAACGTGAAACACGCTTATGAGAAGGGCATTNTCGCNAAAAAAGGCATNGACTATTGAAGGTCGATANNGGCGATATTTCGATTCCGANCGGGTTAACGGTTATTACCGGAGGGGCGCGGAGTGGCAAGAGCGCCTTGGCGCAAAAGATCGGAGAAGCTTGGCGAGGTCAGGTGTGCTTCGTCGCAACTGCAACTGCTGGTGATGAAGATATGGCAGAACGAATAGCAAGACATCGCCGCGAGCGTCCCGCAAGCTGGACCACCATGGAATCTCCAGTTGAGGTGGCTTCTGATATTCGCGGAGTCCCTGAAGGCTCCTTAGTGATCATTGATTGTGTGACGATGTGGGTCTCGAATTTGCTTCTTGACGGGTTTGAAGTCGAGAAAGTTGAGGAAGCGGCAGCGACCTTGTCCGAATTCTTAGGCCAAAGAGAATCTCCCTCTGTCGTCGTAACTAATGAAGTAGGGCTCGGCATCGTCCCCGACAACGAGTTGGCGCGTCGATACCGTGACACGTTGGGACGCGTAAATCAGCTGATCGCCAGACAGGCGGGATTGACGTTGTTCGCGTCTATGGGGCAAGTAACGAAACTCGAAGATATTGAAGATTTGCTGTGACGAACCCCATTCCCGCTTACCTGGAGGACTTAACGAGGCCTGATAATGACGCGCGAGGCGCGCTAGAAGAACGACTTGCCGACATACTCAGACCCAGCGGCGCACTGAAACGACTTGATGAAGTAGCAGTCTTTATGGCTGGGTGGCAAGGATCGCGCACGCCGCAGGTTCAGAGACCCAAAATTCTGATCTTTGCCGCCGATCACGGTGTTGCAAGGGCGGGAGTCAGTGCTTACCCGCCTGCGGTCACTGAAGCGATGATGACTGCTTTCGAGGCTGGTTTGTCAACCATAAACGCCTTTGCTCGAATATCTGGTGCGGAGGTGACCGCTGTCGACGTCGGGATAGGTAAAGCCACTGCAGACATAAGATTCGAGCCGGCAATGTCTGAAGAGCGNTTNNTGGAAGCGTTTGAAAGCGGACGTCAAGCAGTGAAAGAAATNGACANCGACCTACTCGTGCTTGGTGAAATGGGAATTGGTAACACCACGTCGTCTGCAGCNATATCGTGCGCGCTTCTTGGCGGAGACACATCGGATTGGGTGGGTCGCGGGACCGGCATCGATGACGATGGTTTACACCGCAAAAGAGAAGCGGTTCAACATGCGGTGAAGCGGGTTGCCGGTGCAAGCCCGCAAGAAATTTTGCGAGAATTAGGTGGAGCTGAAATTGTCGCTATTTCCGGGGCGATCATCGAAGCTAGGCGTCGAAAAATCGCAGTGGTGCTCGACGGTTTCGTTGTGGCCGCTGGAGCNGCTCCNCTCCANGCATGCGACCCGCTTGCTCTTGAACACTGCATCGCCGCGCATCAGTCGGCTGAGATAGGTCACCGCCGACTGCTGAACTTCATCGGTCTGGAGCCATTGCTCGATTTAGACTTCCGACTCGGAGAAGCCTCTGGTGCTGCTGCGGTTATACCGTTGATCTCCATGGCCTGTGCCGCGGCGAACGAAGTGCCAACTTTCACAGAATTTTTTGGATCTGAGACGTGAGATCGCTGCGAGCCGCGGTTGTTTTTTTGACCAGAATCCCAATCGGAGTGGGCCGAAATGGGCCACCCCCACTCTCCCAAACAGTTCCATGGTTTCCGATAGTGGGGGCATTTATCGGCGGACTCGTTGGCCTGGTTTATTTCGGTCTATCGCAGGTTCTGCCAGGGACTGTTGCGGCCGCTGTAGCGATCAGCTTCGGAGTGGCGGTAACCGGCGCTTTCCACATAGACGGGCTGGCTGACTGTGCAGACGCATTCGCTGGAGGGGCAACTGTCGAACGCCGATTTGAAATTTTGAAAGACTCACGGCTGGGCACCTACGGGACGAGCGCAGTTGCCCTAGTGCTCCTGATAGAGGTCGCCGCCTTGGCTGCCTTAGAGCCAACAATCGGTCTCAAGTCCTTAGTCAGTGCGCACGCGATAGGAAGAACCGCATCAGTTTGCGTGATGCTTATTACTCGAAGAGCCGCAAGAGAAGGGTTAGGGGCTGACTACATAAGCAAACTGAGCACAAGCCGGGGTCTCGCTGGAATAATTACCGCCGTTGCCGTGGTCATTTTGGTGAGCGGACCCAAAGGATTCTTGCTGCTTGGGTTCGCCGTACCAGCCACCATAATCACATGGGCATGGTCTCACCGTTCTATAGGAGGCGTTGTTGGAGACAGCCTCGGAGCAATCACACAGTTGTCGCAAACAAGCGCGTTAATCGGCGCGGTAACGCTGAATAGTGGAGTATGTGCCTGTTTGTAGTGACTTTTTGGAAGGTACCGTGAACTCTGTGTCTAGCGAAGATCGAGAACTACCTGCGCAGGGACGTAACCGTCTTGAATTGTTGTTTAGTGCTGATCCTTTAATGGCTCAGTTAGGTGCCGAATTAATAGTTTGGTCTCCAGGCGCCGCGACGGTTCAGGCGACGATGAATGAAACCCACACCAACTTCTTGGGAGGCGGACATGGCGGGATCCTTTTCAGCCTCGGAGATATCGCGATGTCTTTCGCCTCAAATGGGTACGGCCGCCTTGCTTTAGCCACCCAGATCGATATCTCTTACCACCGTGGCGTTCGTCCGGGTGACGTAGTTGTTGCGACCGCTACTGAGATCAGTCGTACCCGACGGTTTGGNCACCANAGGGTCGAACTGAAAGTCAACGAGCGGTTAGTAGCGAGCGCTACTGGGACTACATACCGAACTGACGACTGGCATTTCGGGGAAGAGATTTGGCCAGCTGAATGGCGAGAAAAATATTGAATCGGCGCAATCACATCGGATGGCCGTTCATGCTGGCCGTGTTGATCAGTGTCGCTTGCGCACCAGATGGCCCCTCAGTAGTGCGGGAATCAGACCCTTCGCTGGTTGAACAAACCCCCTCGTCTACCAGCGAAAACCGATTGACAGAGTCGACCGAGGAAAAGGTAGGTCGGGTCCCAGAAAATGAAGTCTCGGAAACAGATGTCCGTGTCGGTGGGTCAGCGACAGTGCTATTGGCGTTGGACCCCACACCGATCACCGGTTGGACCCCTTGGGATCACGTATGTGCTTGGTCATGTCGCAACGTGCTTGACCAAGTTCTAGAAACCATCACCGTNGTTCTCCCCGATGGCTCAACCGCNCCNTGGTTAGCNGAACAGGTTGAACCCAACCCAACGATGCTNAATTGGACCATTACTTTGCGNAAAGGTCTCAGATTCAGCGATGACCAACCNGTCACAGCCCANGTAATNAAAGAGGGATACGAAGAGTTCCTCAAAAAGGGTGAAGTGACTCGAGGACTANTGCGNGATGCTCGCATTAATGCAGTCACCGTGATCGANGACCATCGTTTGATGTTCGACTTAGCTGAACCCAATCCTGCACTCGACATTGTCCTAGCTGGACCGATAGGCCGGGTTTTTTCTATAGAAGCAGCAAGAGTTGACCCNTCNGGTTTTATACGNNGNCCTGTNGGNACTGGGCCTTTNATCATGGAGCCNTGGGAAATTGGCNAGCCNGTCAAGCTNTCAGCGAACAGCNAATACTGGAGAACNGGNTCCGACGGNNNATCGTTGCCGTACCTTGATGAACTGATTTTTCGCGAAGTAGCGGACGAACAAGAACGAATTCAGTCAGTNCAGCGTGGCGACGCAGATTTNGCGCATTCTCGCTCAACGTTGGCTATATCTCGGGCTCGAGACCTTGANTTAACTGTNATATCNCGAAATGAAGACAATGTCGGTGTNGTGTTGTTTAACACNGTGCAGTCGCCAGTCGANGACGTTCGCGTCAGACGGGCCCTTCAAATGTCGACAAACCAAGATGTATTGATCAAAGCCTCGCTCGGCGCAGGNGCTGGCGAACCGGCTACCCANTGGTTTGCTCCACAAAGCCGCTGGTGGTCGAGCCTGGTAGCTGAGACNTGGCCAGATTCTGACGCGAGCGCTGCANAACAGCTATTAGCNGANTACGTCAACGACGAAGACCGCTCAGATAGACGTGCNCCAGGGTCACAGATTTCGATCGATCTTCAGTGCACNGACGACATCCACATGTCGTCCATGATNCGAGANNTAGCGCGNCAGTGGGAAGCNACGGGATNTNTCGAAGTTGAAACTGAAACTGTCACCCGGAGCGGTTTGATCCAAAGAGTNCTNGGGTCGGTGACNGATCGACCNGGATTNAGNGGTGATTTCATGGCGACCTGTTGGCGGGTAGGTGGTGAGTCTGANCCGGCGATGATGTTTGGTCCACTGTTCGGACCCATCCGGACCTCGCCGNTGAATGTCAGCAATCTTCACAGTGAGCCCTTAACTGCTTTTGTGGAACTGCTGCATTCAAGTTCAGTTGAGACTGTGCGNCAGGCNGCGGTTGAGCAGATCATGTTGGTGCTNNCAGAACAAATGCCCATGATCTATCTGTCNCACGCGCAGTCAGCAGTTATAGGGCATCCGGGAACCGGGGGACTGGGCTACTGGCAATTACCGAATGGCAATGAGGTTTATGGTCAAGTAGCAGGCGTGGGCCGCTGGTCAGATGTCTGGCTATCCGGTGAGTAACGCTGGTACGCCGCTAGACCTGTTGGGTTGGAACAGACAAGGAATAGCGCACCCTGACCTAAGAGAAGATCAGGGAATCAGCAGGGTGGTCGTAGAGCATAGAGGTGCCTATGAATTGCTGGGCCCTTCGGGCTCACATGAAGCGATTCTAGATACCTCTTTGCGAGAGCAAGCTCACGACCCAACTGACTATCCGGCAGTTGGAGATTGGGTGAGCCATACGTTGAACCCGATTGATAATCGACGGGTCGGCATCACCGAAGTCTTACCTAGGCGCTCACGTGTGCTTCGCCGAGCATCAGGCTCTGCTCCAGTACCTCAAGTAGTTGGAGCCAACATCGATGTACTCGCTGTGGTTGTCTCCACCGACCAAGACCTAGACGAAAACTTGATCGAGCGGTACCTAGTGACTGCCGAAGGAGGGGGCGTATCGCCTGTCGTCATTGTCAACAAGAGTGATCTAGGGGGCGCTGAAGAGATCCGAGAACAACTCGTCCAACGAGGTGTTCGATGCCCTATTTTGCTGACGAACGCGCATAAAGGCGAGGAGTTGAACGAGGTAGCCGAGTTGTTAGATGGTGGCGCCACCCTCGCGGTGACCGGAGCATCTGGCGTCGGAAAATCGACGCTGGTGAATCAACTCGTAGGTGACCCGATGCTGGCCACAGGATCAGTCGATAGCGAAGGATCAGGACGTCACACAACAGTCCGCCGAGAGTTGCTCGTGGCCGAACACGGCGTGGTCATAGATACACCGGGTTTGAGAGAGGTCCAGATCTGGGACGATGCTGGGCTGGACGAAGTCTTCAACGAAATCGCCCAGGCTGCCATGAACTGCAAGTTCGCCGACTGCAGCCATAGAGACGAACCTGACTGTGCGGTAACAGCAGCATGCAACAACAAAGAGATAGACGCAGATCGTCTGCGTTCATATCTCGCGTTATGTCACGAGGTGTATGAACTGAGTGACGAGATCGAGGAGTACCAAAGATCTCAACGCCGACGTCGAGACTCTCGTTCGAGCTAGCGGCCTCTGAATTGTGGAGTTCGCTTTGCCATGAACGCCTCAACACCCTCTCGGTAGTCGGTGCTGTCGAAGCAAGCATCTACTAATTGGTTAATCTCATCGAAATTTCTGATTGACTCCGGNTTGGTCCACTCATCAGTGGCGGCCTTTGCTGCCTGGATAGTCAGTGGAGCGTTTTCGCAAACAATGTTTAACCATTCGGTGGTCGCTGTTTCGAGCTCTGATTTAGGGACCACTCGATTCACCAGCCCCATAGATAACGCTTCCTGGGAGTCGAACCGATCTGCGAGAAACATGATTCTCTTGGTTGATGAAGGTCCGATCAGCTGAGCGAGTCNGCCCAGTCCAGCAGAGCGATAACCAAGTCCTAGACGGGCAGCGGGAATGGCGAACTTGGCATCATCGGAAACAATCCGCAAATCGGCAGTAAGAGCTACAGCGAGTCCGCCACCAATGCAGTAGCCGTGGATCATCGCGATTAATGGCTTGGGCATTGTCGTTAAGGCCGTGTACGCCTGATCTGACACGTCGTCATACTCTTGATTTGCGGAACTGTCAGTTCGTTTGTCGTTGAATTCGCTGATGTCCGCACCGGCTGCAAAAGCTTTGTCTCCTTCGCCGCGCAGTAAGACCGCTCTGATTTGTTGGTCAGCGGCGAGCTCATTTGCCGAATCGAGCAACCCNTGCCACATATCGGTGCTAATCGCGTTATGGCGTTCCGGGTGGTCCAGAATAATGAAGCCAATATGACCGTCTCGTTGAACATGTACGTCTCCGCTCACGGATAGAACGGTACACGGCATTCGGAACTGCCGATAGGTGGCTAGTCTCGGCTCGATGGTCAGACAAGAATGGCGACTCCTTTTCCTTCTCCTTGCGGCTGGCGCCTCTTCGAGTTGTGCCGGAACTCCACCTAGCGCTCGGCTGTCACCGTCATCGACAACAGTTGTAGATGTTGCTTCCGCGGAGGGGTCTGTCACCGCTGAAGAAGATCCTTCAGATGGAGACCGTGGTCAAGATGTCGTGCCTACAACTGCACCGGCAATAGACGATTCTGAGAGTTGGCCTCTGACCGGAATTCGAGATGACCAAGTCGGCAATTGGCCAGTGCTGATTGTGAAAATCGATAACCATGACCGAGCTCGGCCCCAATCAGGAGTGAACTCCGCAGATGTTGTATTCGAAGAAATAGTCGAAGGTGGCCTCACTCGCTTTGCCGCCCTCTTTCACTCGCAACAAGCAGAACATGTCGGACCGATACGTTCGGTCAGGACGAGCGATTTTGATCTATTACATAATTTGAATCGGCCGTTGTTCGCTAACTCGGGTGGTAATGAGGCTGTGCTCGAGTTACTACAAGAGGTCGACTACGTCGATGTAAGTTCCAACGCCGCCATGGATGTTTACGAGCGCATGGAGGAGAGGCCATCACCACACAACCTATTCAGTGACACAAAATCATTGCGGACTGTTGGAACCAGTCGCGGGGATGGTGGATCCCCACCAATAATGTTTGTCCGTCAAGACACAGGGAATGGCTTACCTGCTTCCGCAACGCCTGTTACCGGCGTTAATCTCGACTACGGATCAACTTTTGTGAACTACCGATGGAGTCAACAAGAGGGCTGGGTTCGAACCCAAAATGGCACGACTCACGTCGACACTGAAGGCGTAGCTATTACTCCGGAAGTGGTCATCGTTCAGGTGGTTTCCTACACACGCAGTAGGGCTGATGGACGGTCACCCGAAGCCGTGCTCCTCGGCGAAGGAAAATCCTTAGTGTTTGTCAATGGAAGTCTTATAGAAGGCACTTGGAAGCGGACGCAAGCCGAAGAGGTGACGCGATACTTTGACCGTGACGGACTACCGATCGCTCTGCCGCCCGGCCAGGTATGGATCGCATTACCAAGGGTTGGGCAGGTCCAAGTCGTCAAATAAGTTACTGCTGACTAGGTGGTACCCAATCAGCGTCACGACGTTCTCTAAAAGCACTGATTCCCTCTTCAGCTTCAGGACTTTGGAAAAGTGACTGACTCAACTCAGCGGTCCATTCCCACGCATCGCTTCTCTTCATTTGGGGGACTTTAGAAACCAGTTGTTTGGATGCGGCAAGAGCATTTGGTCCCCCACGCACAACTTTGTTGAGAGTGTCATTTATTTCGTTCTCTAGAAGATCCCTTGGAACAGCGCGGTTAATGAGACCCACTTCAGCTGCCCGAGAAGCTGGGATTCGTTCGCCGTTTAGGAAGAGTTCACTGGCGTCTGCTCGCCGCAGTTTAGGAAGACAGACCACAGAGATAACTGCCGGAGCTACCCCGATTCGAACCTCAGTGAAGCCGATAACGATGTCGTCAGCGGCGATTGAAATATCGAGAGCTGCGGCNAGGCCGACCCCGCCTCCAGTGCAGTGTCCTGCGATTTGACCCAGCACCGGCTTTGGTGACTCAATGATGTCATCAAGAATCTGAACAAAACTATGACGAGCGGCGGGTTGAGTTACCCCAGGCTGGTTCGCTTTCAGATCAGCGCCTGCGCAAAAGGTATTGCCGTTGTTAGTGAGAAGAATGACCCTGACCTTAGGGTCGTTCTGGGCAGCTTCGAGGTTGTCTCCAAGTGAGTTAACCATCTCAACGCTAAGAGCGTTCTTGTTCTCTGGACGGTTCAGGGTGATGGTTGCTACCCCGTCAACAGCCTTGTAAAGAGTTGCTTCGTCTGAATCTGTCACGACGTTGAGCCTAGTGAGTGCACAGGTGTTACATATAGGTGAACGTAAGCTGGTCAATGTGATTGATACTTTTTCTTCAATGGCTGCAACATTGAACGAAGCATGTGGAACAGACCCCGACTGGTTATGTCGGAAAGTTTTCGATTGGACCGATAACTCGGACTTAGCAGGCGTAGCGACATGGCTCGTTGACCGCCCAGTCAAGGTGGCTGTCATTGCGCTACTCGCGTTAATAATTCGACGAGTCGTACACCGGGCGATCGACGGGCTTATTGATCGTCTTATGTCTGAACGATCTTCGGAGCAACGCGAGGCCGTGGAAGCTGCCGAGGCCGCGGCAGGGACGCTTCGTCGAGATCTACTGACCGAGAAACTTGCTTCGCTGCGCGAGCGAACGGAAAGGGCGAGGCAGCGAGCTAAAACTCTCGGGGTTCTATTCAAGAGCATTGCTTCAGCGGTCATTGGTGTAGTGACCATCATGATGTTGCTTGGAGAATTTGATATCAACCTCGGGCCTCTGATCGCTGGGGCAGGCATCGTCGGCGTTGCAATTGGTTTCGGCTCTCAGGCGCTGGTCGGAGATCTTCTTAGTGGCATTTTTATGCTTATAGAAGACCAGTACGGAGTGGGTGACGTCATTGACGCAGGTGACGCAACAGGCACCGTCGAATCAGTGGGTTTGAGGACCACCCGAATTCGTGACGTGCGGGGCACTTTGTGGCATATCCCCAATGGTGAAATTCGTCGAGTGGGCAATATGTCACAAGTGTGGGCTCGAGCGATTCTGGATATCGACGTTGCCTATGACACCGACCTTGACTTAGCAATGGAGACAATCAAAACGGTCGCAGATGAGCTCTGGGAAGAACAGCTTGAGGAAGCAACAATTGTTGAGGAACCCGTCATCTCAGGGGTCCAAAATTTCGGTGCGGATGCTGTAACTATTCGCCTGTCAGTCAGGACTGAACCCTCAGAACAGTGGAGCACCGGACGGGTGTTGAGGAAACGAATCAAGGAAGCCTTTGATGAAGCGGGTATTGAGATCCCGTTCCCTCAACGGACGGTGTGGTTGAAGAGTGAGGCTGATCAGAAAGACCCCGTCAAGAGGGACGGGCCGGGATTCCAGACCGGGACGCGAGGCGGAGGTACTGACGACTCGGAGTAAGCGCCGGTCGGCTTAGTCAATAACAACCACTTCAGTGCCCACCCTGGCCCAAGTGAACAAAGCCGCGGCCTGGTCGTCTCGTAGCCGCACACATCCCTCTGATTGGTAGGTGCCAAGTTGCGCTTCTGACTGCATGGCTTCACCAAAACCATCAATTGGTATGTTATGAAAGCCGATCGCTTGTTCTATCCCCCAGGTAAATCGCACCATGTATTCCATACGGATGTCATCGTGACCGGCGATGGTGTGCCGGGACATAGAAAACACTTGGTAGGTGCCAGGCTTAGGTTTGTCTGCGCGGCCACTAACAAAAAAGTTGCCGCTAATCGATCCGTCAGACTCGATTAGCCAAACTCGGTGGCGCTGATGTGAGAAGATCACTCGACGCCCCGATCCCGAATCTGGAGGNGCCCCAGGGGGTTCTGAAGTCATCATCCAGTAGCCACCGTTATGGTTAGCGGCAAAGGCGCCTATGGGGGCCAGCTCATGAGCGACCATTTGTCCAAAGTGAGATGCTGTTCCGAACGTGAACACTTTTCCTCTTTGGCTAACGAGCCAGTAGCCGTCCCCGTCGGCACTTTGGGCCGCTGCCACAATCAAGCTGCTCGACACTTCGTTGTTTGCGAGAGATCCGTGAAAGCGGGCGGTNCCCCGCGGGTAGACAGCCCCGTCCGCGCCGACGAGCAAGTATCCGGTCCCATCGGAGGTGGATAACAGTTCAATGATGGGCCTATATAACGAACGGTCCGCCAGCCCACCTAAGAATGGTGCGTCCCCGAAGGCGAAGACTCCTCCGTCTGCAGCAGTTAGCCAGTAACCATTGCCGGATGCAAGGGGTTCGAGATCGACGATTGGGGCCTGCAGGTCGAGGTGAGCAACGGATCCTCTCCAAAGAGCTGTCCCAAAGGCGTATACGACTCCATTCCCGGTAACGAGCCAATAGCCGTCCCCATCGGGTGTGACTGCTAGATCTACCACCGGAGCATCTAAAGAAATTGATCGTAAATCGCCCCGATGGACAGCATCGCCGAAGGCGAAAACCTTACCGACGGAATTCGAGACCCAGTAACCGGCGCCACTTCTTGATGAAGCCATGGCCGCAAGATCTGGTAACCCCTCGATGGCTCGATCACCGAGGTCGTTAGCGCTGCCGAAGGCNTGGATTTCGCCGCTGCCTTGAGAATCTGCGGGTGGATAGACACCCGGTTCTAGCCAGTCAGCAGCTGATGCGCNTGGCGGTGCGCACCAGAGCACAGCAGCTAGAAGTGCGCCAGCGAAAGAAAATCGAATCATTGAAATGGAGTTGTATGAATCATGTGTTTTGGCGCAGACGAGATGGCTACTCCTCTTCTGCGAGAGTTACTTCAACCTGAGGTGTAATTCCCTCTTGTTCTACTAGCTCGAGTGCTTCGATGTTGCCGGCCTCCACCAAGTCGTTGTGCACCAAGTTCACCAGGTTGATGCGTTCGCTTGACGCGGACACGACAACTTTCTCAGCCTTTACTTTGAGACTNCGCTTTGCTTCGGTTTTGGCTCTTCGAACTTCGGACAAGGTTTCCGAAGCTGCATCAAGAAGTTTGATGTCGATTTGTTCGGGTAGACCTTTAGTTAGGTTCACCTTTGTTGGCCACGGTGCGCAATGAATTGAATCTTGGTGTGACCACTCCCAGACCTCAGCGGTAACGAATGGAAGGAATGGTGCAAAGAGACGCAGTAACGCGTCAAGTGTAATTACTAAAGTGGTGTGAGCTGATTCGGCTTCCTGAGGGCCTTGACTGCCGTATGCGCGCGCTTTAACTAATTCGACGTAGTCGTCAGTGAAGCCCCAGAAGAATTGTTCCGTTCTTTCGAGAGCGCGGGCGTAATCGAAGTCATCGAAAGCGGCGGTCGCAGTTTCGATGAGGTCGGCTAATTTAGAAAGTAGGGCTTGGTCTAGAGGGTTAGAGACCGAAGCGAGATCAGCCTCGGAGTCACCGGCGAGCGTCAAACTGAATTTGGATGCATTCAAAATCTTGATAGCTAACCGGCGGCCTATTTTCATCTGACCTTCGTCAAAAGCGGTGTCGGTGCCGGGTCGGCCGTTGGCTGCCCAGTACCTAACTGCGTCAGATCCGTATTGATCTAAAAGCCCTTTGGGGGTCACCACGTTTCCCTTTGACTTGGACATCTTTTTTCGATCTGGATCCAAGATCCAACCCGAAAGAGCACAGTTACGCCAAGGCGCAGCGGCCTCTTCTAAATGAGAACGAACTGCTGTTGAGAAAAGCCAAGTCCTGATGATGTCGTGACCTTGGGGTCGCATATCCATTGGGTAGGTCCGCGAAAACAGGTCTTCGTCCTCACCCCAACCACAGGCTATTTGAGGTGTCAGCGATGAAGTTGCCCAAGTGTCCATTATGTCGACTTCGCCTGCGAACCCTCCAGGCTGGTTTCTCTGAGTTTCGTCAAAGCCCGAAGGGACATGCGAGGAGGGATCAATTGGAAGTTCTGTCTCGTCCGGAACTATTCGTTCGTCCCACACGATTTCGCCTCGTTCATCAATCTTGTACCAGAGAGGAATAGGGACACCGAAGAAGCGCTGACGGCTGATGAGCCAGTCACCGTTCAGTCCTTCGATCCAATTGCTGTAGCGGCCCTGCATGTACGGCGGGTGCCATCTCATTTCGTCACCGCGAGCTATGAGTGCTTGGTTCAATTCGGCGTCTCTTCCGCCGTTTTTTATGTACCACTGGCGGCTCGTAACGATTTCTAATGGGCGGTCGCCTTTTTCGAAAAATTTGACGGCGTGGTTAATGGGTCGTGGTTCGCCAACCATTTCCGCATCGTCCTGGAGCAGTTGAACTATCTCTTTTTTTGCCGAGAAAATCGTTTTCCCTGCCATTAAGGCGAACGCTTCGAGTCCTTTCTCGGAAGTGATGGCCTCAGGCGCGTCAGCGACGATGCGACCGGACCGGTCGATTATGGCTCGGACTGGTAGTTCCAATTCTCTCCACCAAGTGACGTCCGTCGTGTCGCCGAAAGTGCAGACCATAGCGATCCCTGTCCCCTTTTCTGGGTCCGCTAGCTGATGGCCGAGAATCGGTACTTCAACACCGAATATGGGGGTGATGGCCGCTGTGCCGAGAAGATGTTGGTATCGGTCATCGTCAGGGTGAGTTACCAACGCAACGCAGGCTGGTAGCAGTTCCGGCCTGGTGGTGTCGATAATAATTTCACCATGGTCTGACGAACTATGAAATTTGATTTGATGGTAAGCGCTTGCTTGTTCCCGGTCTTCTAGTTCAGCTTGAGCGACGGCAGTCCGAAATGTGACATCCCATAATGAGGGGGCTTCGGTTTGGTAGGCCTCGCCTCGTTCGAGGTTTCTGAGAAATGCTTTTTGGGCAATGCGTTGGCAGCGTTCGTCGATCGTGGCGTAAGTCATAGACCAATCGACGCTCAGCCCTAATTGACGCCACAAATCTTCAAAAGCCTGTTCATCTTCAACGGTCAAGATGTGACACAAGTCGACGAAGTTTCGTCTTGAGACATTGATTTCGCCACGTTTTTTGATGGCTTTTTCATCGCCGGCGTCTTCTGGAGTTTCAAAGTCGGCTTGGTAGGGCAGCGTTGGATCGCAACGAACTCCAAAATAATTCTGGACCCGGCGTTCGGTAGGTAGACCATTGTCGTCCCATCCCATNGGGTAGAACACTTCTGCCCCGGTCATACGTTGATACCGAGCAATAGTGTCGGTGTGTGTGTAGCTAAATACGTGACCAACATGCAATGAACCGCTCACCGTTGGCGGCGGTGTGTCAATGCTGAAAATTTCTTCTCGGTTCTTGCTCCTATCGAATCGGTAAATACCTTCCGTCTCCCATATCTCGTTCCATTTGGACTCAAGACCTTCAATAGTTGGTTTGTCAGGAACCTTCGCCATGACGTGAACGGTATCTGGACCATCGTTCTCACCCAAGACTTATAGGCGACATCTACTGAATTGATCTGGCGATGATGTCAAAAAGAAGTCAAAAGAAAGCACCGGGAAATACCACCCCGATCGGGTAGGTATCCGTACTCTGGCTTCACATCACCACTTTGACCTCCTTGCCCGAATTAGAAGATGTTGGCGACGACTCGTCGGATGAACAACCGGACCTAGAGTCGCAACCAGCCAACATGTCGCTTCGTCGAAATGCGGCAGTGGCGCGACGCGTTCGAAGTTTCGCGGCCGTGGTCATGGTCCTGATGCTGGCAGCGGAAGCCGCCGACGCTATTCCTGGCGCAACCCTGCCACCGATGCCCCTCGGTGTTGTGTTGGCAGGCTTGCTGATGTTTGTAAATTTCGTCGACCCNACGAGAGACCCTCGGGTNTCAGAAAAAGTGGCNCTNCAACGCCGGACCATCGAACTNGTTCTCGATGCACTAATTGTNTTTGNTGCNATTTGGCTTGTTGGNCTCAATCCAGCNAGCAGCCTTTGGGTTTTGTTGCTGTTTCCGNTTACACAAACTGTTCTCAGACTNGAAGCGAAACANATGGCNGGCTGCTTCGCNGCNTTGTTCGCGNTATATATCGGTGGAGAAATNTGGGCGGCCAGCCGNTACCANGACGTCCAATTCGAATTGTGGACAACAGCNCAACAGGTCGCGGTGTTGCTNGTAGTTGGAGTTGCAACCGCTAACNACAGACAACTGNGTTCAGTGTTCTCAATGGNTTTGAACCGNGGTGANGNNNCAGANGNCCAGAAAGGAGCGGCGANGNTCCCCGGGNGATGNCTTTGCGGTGGTGTACGTCGATATAGCAGTNGCCGATCAGTTGCCTTCACGAGTTTCACCNGAGGACNTACGCGAAGTCGTNGCGAAAAGAATTAGCGGTGCTGTGCGAGTAGAGGACCAAGTGTTGACNAGCGACGCAGATGCCTTTGTNGTTCTTCTTGAAGGTTTACATGANCTCATGGATGCAACNGTTGTTGGGGAACGAGTTCTNAAACGNTTGGANAGNCCGGTGTCTGTTTCGGGAGTGTCANTGGTAGTAGATCCCCGGGTNGGAGTTGCNTACAGCCCGAATCGGGTTGGCAGCCCTGATGAATTAATCGAAGCGGCAGGCCGAAAAGCNTTCCGTGCTCGACGNAGCGGTGACGATCGACTGGTGATNCANGACACGAGTAGCGAATTAGAGTCAGCGGTTAGCTNACACTGGCAGTTCTTCNAACTAAAACNGTTCAGAGATTGCNGCGGCAGTTACCCGTTAGTAACTTTCAGGCATGGATTTCAACCCAGAATTGAACGAAGACCAACTNCAAATTCAGAANTGGGTCCACGATTTTGCTACCGATGTCGTTCGACCCGTGGCCGCTGAGTGGGACGAACGCGAAGAAACCCCGTGGCCCGTTATTCAAGAGGCGGCCGAAATTGGTTTGTATAGCTGGGAGTTCATGGCCGAAGCCATGATGAATGACCCGAGTGGATTAACGATGCCGGTCGCGTTGGAAGAACTCTTTTGGGGTGATGCTGGCATCGGACTTTCGATCATGGGAAGCGGGCTCGCTGCAGCAGGTATCGCAGCATCAGGGACACCTGAACAGGTGATGGANTGGGTTCCGCAGTGTTACGGANCAAGCGACCAACTCATGTTGGGNGCTTTCGCGTCTTCGGAGCCCGATGCAGGTTCCGATGTGGCGGCGATGCGCACNCGAGCNGTGTATGANGAAGCAACCGATGANTGGGTGCTGAATGGCACCAAAACGTGGATAACGAANGGNGGCATNGCTGACGTACATGTCGTCGTNGCNGTAGTTGATCCCGACCTAGGNAGCCGNGGNCATGCGAGTTTTGTGATCCCACCAAACAGTCCAGGGATANCTCAAGGCCAAAAGTTCCTAAAGCACGGTATACGTGCAAGNCACACCGCTGAAGTAGTTCTCNCTGACTGCAGAATNCCNGGAAGTTGTGTGCTTGGCGGNAAAGACAAACTTGATGAACGTCTAGCCCGNGTACGTGAGGGCAAGTCNGGTAATGCTCAAGCCGCCATGCAAACNTTCGAATCNACNCGCCCCGCNGTGGGAGCNCAAGCTGTAGGCATCGCTCGNGCCGCNTACGAATATGCNCTTGAATACGCNAAAGANCGNCANCAGTTCGGACGGCCCATTATNCAGAATCAGTCCATTGCCTTCACCTTGGCNGACATGGCAATGGAAATAGAAGCAGCACGAGCCCTNGTATGGCGNGGNGCATGGCTNGGGAAACAACGNAAATACAAGAATGCTGAAGGNTCGATGGCGAAACTCAAGGCCGGTCGCGTCGCAGTATGGGCTACGGAACGAGCAATCCAAATATTGGGAGGCTACGGGTACGTCCGTGAGTACCCCGTAGAACGCTGGCATCGAGATGCGAAGATTTACGACATTTTCGAAGGCACCGAACAAATTCAACAACTTGTGATTAGTCGGGCTATTTCGGGTATGCGAATCGAATAAATCGATCTAAGCCCGTCGAATCAGGCTTTCAAGTCGGCTTGTACCATCAAATCTGGCTAAAAGAAAGCAAAAAATCGGGAAGTTTTGAATATGCGCGACTGGCCCCTCTGGGTCCCCTAACATGGTCCCAGTGCCCAACGACCCTCTGGTCATTGGAGCATGGCCAGTTCTGTAGA